>CAUYXS010000018.1:0-13801 GCA_963577205.1 Dehalococcoidia bacterium
CGCTTGGGTCGGCTCGCCAACCCTGACCCGGACATAGGCGCCGAGATGTACCGGCTCACGCAGGAGCTGCTGGCGGGCGCCGGCTACGCGCAGTACGAGATATCGAACTGGGCCCGGCCGGGACGCGAGAGCACCCACAACCTGGCCTACTGGCGGAGCGAGTCTTACCTAGGCGTGGGGCCCGGCGCTCATTCCTATCTATGGGCCAACGGTCTGCCCGCGCTCGGCAGCCTCGGCCCGGCCGGCATACGTTTCGCAAACTTGAAGTCGCCGCGCCTCTACGTTGAGCGTGCGCAGGCCTGGACGCCGGGCAACGCTGACCTGAGCGCCGCCCTCGGCACCGTACCGACCGTCGACGAACGGGAGGCGCTGGACGAAGCGACTGCGATATCCGACGTCCTGATGATGGGACTGCGCCTCAACCTCGGCGTCGCGGACGCCGCCTTCGCGGCGCGCTGGGGCCGAGGTATCACCGAAGCTGTACCGGAGCCGCTGGCGGAGTGCTTGGTGCTGGGCCTGCTGGAGTGGTCCGGGCCTGCGCTGCGACTCACCGAGCACGGCAGGCTGTTGGCCAATGAGGCCTTCGAGCGCTTTGTCGCCGCGGCAGCCGCGAGCCGCTAGGCCAAGCCCAGCTTCGCTTCCATTTCCGTCAGGCTGGCGTCGACGCCGTTGATGATGCCATCGACGTCCGCCTCGGTCACCGTCAGCGGTGGCGCGATGAACAGCTTGTCCCCAGAGCGAGTGAAGACACCACGCGCATGCATTGCCTCATCCAGCGTTGGGATAGCGTCGGGCAGCACGCTCAACGGCGTGCGCGCGTTCTTCTCGGAGACAAGCTCCAACGCCGTCATCAGGCCGATGCCACGCGCCTCAACGACCGTGGGGTGCCCTGTCAGCCCTTCGAGGCGCTCAAGTAGGTACTGTCCCATTGTCTCCGAGTTCTGAACCAGGCTTTCGCGCTCGAGGATGTCAATGTTGGCGAGCCCCGCGGCGCCTCCGGCGGGGTGACCGCCGTAGGTGAAGCCGTGCTTATAGGTCACCTCCGGGCCTCCCTTGAATGCCTCGAAGACGTGGTCGCGGGCTACACAGGCCCCAACCGGAAAGTAACCGCTGGTGATCCCCTTGGCGAGGGTCATCATGTCCGGCACGACACCCCAGTGCTCCATGGCGAACCACTTGCCGGTGCGCCCGAAGCCGGTGATGACTTCGTCGGCAATGAGCAGGACTCCGTGCCGGTCACAAATGGCCCGCAGCATCGGCCAGTAAGCGTCTCCGGGGATGGCGATGCCGGCCGAGAACGACACTGGCTCCGCGATAACGGCGGCGACGGTCTCCGGACCCTCGGCCACGATGATGTCCTCGATGGCCTGGGCGCAGCGCCGGGTGAAGTCGTCCAGGCTTTCGCCACGGTCCTCGCGACCGTAGTAGAACGGCTGCGGCGCCCACCGCGGGACATCCGGCAGGATGGGCTCGAACGTCTCTCGGTCCCCGTAGGAGGAGGTCGTCACGCTCAGGGCGCCGCGAGATATGCCGTGGTACGAGTCCTGTCGCGCGATGAACTTGGTACGGCCGGGCTCCCCACGATTAGCGTGGTACTGGTAGGCAATCTTCAGCGCCGTCTCGACGGCCTCCGCGCCGCCACTTGAGAACTGCACTCGGTTCAGATCGCCGGGGGTCAGTGAGGCGACCTTCTCGGCAAGCCGGATGACCGACGGCGAGCCGAAGTGAAAGGTGCTGGCGTAGTGCAGCGTCGCGAGCTGGTCTCGCACCGCGTCTACGACCTCGGTCCTGCCGTGACCAATGTTAGTGACAACAAGGCCGGCCATGGCGTCGTAGCCCCACTCGCCGTTGACCTTAATCATCACGCCTTCACCTGCGGTGGCGATGCGAGGGCCGGACTCGGCCAGGGTGTTCCATGGCAGGGTGGGCTGCCAGTAATGGCGCAGCGCCACCTGTTGTAGGTTCGTGATGTCGTCGTTTTCGGTACTCATATGTTCGCTAGCTCGCTTTGCCCAAGATGTTCAGCGCAGCCCCCGCTTTGAACCAGCCGATGTGCTCGTCACTCATCGTGTGGTTCAGCGTGATCCTGTCCTCTGAGCCGTCCGCGTGGTACAGCGTGCCCTGAAGAGCCTGGCCGGGGGTCAGGCTCGCGAGGCCGTGGATGCTAATGCGGTCAGTCTCTTGAGCTTGATCGTAGTCAGCGGGGTTCGCGAAGGTCAACGGCAATATGCCCTGTTTCTTGAGGTTGGACTCGTGGATGCGGGCGAAGGAGCGGACGATGACGGCCTTGGCGCCCAAAAGGCGCGGCGACATGGCAGCGTGTTCGCGGCTCGAACCCTCGCCGTAGTTCTCGTCGCCGATAGCCACCCACGAGAGTCCGCGGGCCTTGTAGTCGCGGGCGATCTTGGGGAATGAGACGTCGCGCTCGCCGGTCTCGACGTTGAGCCCTTTGCCCGCCTCGCCGGTGTAGGCGTTGATGGCACCTGTGAAGGTATTGTCGCTGAGGTTGTTGAGGTGCCCGCGGAAGCGCAGCCACGGGCCGGCGGGCGAGATGTGGTCGGTGGTGCACTTGCCTTTGGCCTTGACCAGCACGGGCATGCCCTCGTAGTCCTTACCGTCCCACGCGGGAAACGGTGACAGCAGCTGGAGGCGGTTAGAGTCTGGGTCGACGACGACCTGGACGCCGCTGCCGTCCTCGGCGGGCACCTCATAGCCGTAGCCGCGGCCCGCATACCCATCGGCGGGCACCTCGGGCGCCTCGGCAGGCGGCTCCAGCTTCCAGGTCGTGCCGCCAGTCGTCAGCGTGTCGGTCAGGGGGTTGAAGGACAGCCTCCCGGACAGTGCATAGGCCATGACAATCTCGGGGCTCGTGATGAAGTTCATCGTGCTGGGGTTGGCGTCGTTACGGGCCGGGAAGTTGCGGTTGAAGGACGTGACGATGGAGTTCGCCTCGCCGGCCTTGACCGTCGGGCGCCGCCACTGGCCAATGCACGGCCCACAGGCGTTCGCAAGAACCGTGGCTCCGACGTCCTCCAGCGCCTTCATCTGGCCGTCGCGCTGGATCGTCGCATGAATCGCCTCCGAGCCGGGGGTCACCAGCAGAGGCGCGGCCACGTTCATGCCGTGGGCCTCGGCCTGCCTCGCCACGTGCGCGACGCGGGAGATGTCTTCATAGGAGGAGTTGGTGCACGAACCGATGAGTGCGGCTGAGACCACGTCCGGGTAGCCTTCGGCGATGATAGCCGCGGCAACCTCGGAGATGGGGCGCGCCAGGTCAGGGGTGTGCGGGCCGACGACGTGCGGTTCAAGGGTTGAGAGGTCGATCTCCACCACACGATCGAAGTATTTGCTCGGGTCCGCGGCGACCTCTGGGTCGGCACCGAGCAGGTGGCGGTACTGCTCTGCAAGCTCGGCCAGTTCGCTGCGCTCGGTGGCTCGCAAGTAGATTGCAGCGCGCTCGTCGTAGGGGAAGATTGATGTCGTAGCACCGAGCTCGGCGCCCATGTTGGTGATGGTGGCCTTCCCTGTCGCACTAATGGACTCCGTGCCGGGGCCGAAGTACTCGACGACGGCGTTGGTCCCGCCCTTCACTGTCAGGATGCCGGCCAGCTTGAGGATGACGTCCTTGGGGGCCGTCCAGCCGCTCAGCTTGCCGGTGAGCTTGACGCCGATCAGGCGCGGGTAGAGGACCTCCCACGGGAAGTCGGCCATGACGTCCACGGCGTCGGCGCCGCCGACCCCGGCAGCAAACATGCCGAGGCCGCCTGCGTTAGGCGTGTGGGAGTCGGTGCCGATCATCATTCCGCCAGGGAAGGCGTAGTTCTCAACCACCACTTGGTGGATGATGCCGGAGCCGGGGCCCCAGAACCCTAGGCCATACCGGTTGGAGGCGCTGCGCAAGAAGTCATAGACTTCTTTGTTTTCAGTGAGGGCCTCGCCGGTGTCCGACTGGGCGCCGACCCGCGCCTGGATCAGGTGATCGCAGTGCACCGTGGTCGGGACCGCCGCCGTGGTGCGCCCCGCCTGCATGAACTGGAGGATGGCCATTTGGCCCGTGACGTCTTGGAGAGCCACACGGTCAGGACGCAGGTTCATGTAGCTCTCGCCGGGCACGAGGGCGGCGTTCGCCGGATCATCAAGGTGGCCTAAGAACACCTTCTCCGCGTACGTCAGCGGCCGGCCAAGTCGTTGTCTTACGGCCTGTAAGCGCTGATCGATCTTCTCGTATGCGGCTCGGACGAACTCAGGTGATGAAGCGACGAGTGGGCCTGCCATCTGTTCCCTCCTGCGGTTGGGCCTGCGGGCAGCACAAGGGCCGCGTCCGCACCGTGGCCAACCTTATCACGCGCCTAAACGGCGCAGCGGAGGATCTGAGGCGCCAATCGTCACTCGCTCAGGATGGCACAACGTCGGCCCTGGTCAGCGCATGCCCCGGTGCTATGCTCGAAGCATGCATGTCGTCGGTACCGCGGGACACGTCGACCACGGCAAGTCCACCCTCGTCCACGCCCTCACTGGCATCGATCCCGACCGCCTTCGCGAGGAGAAGGAGCGCGGGCTCACCATCGACTTGGGATTCGCCTGGCTCACGCTGCCCAGCGGGCGCGAGGTCAGCATCGTCGACGTGCCAGGCCACGAGCGCTTCATCAAGAACATGCTAGCCGGCGTGGGCGGCATCGATCTGGCTCTCCTAGTCGTCGCCGCCGACGAGTCGGTCATGCCGCAGACGCGCGAGCACCTGGCCATTCTCGACCTGCTCAAAGTTAAGCGAGGCATCGCGGTCATCACCAAGCGAGACTTGGTCGACGAAGACATCCTGGGCCTGGCCCAGCTCGAGGTTGAGGAACTACTCGACAACACCACGCTGGCGGGCTCACCTCTGCTTCCTGTTTCCGCCACCACCGGCGAGGGGTTACCGGAGTTGCTGGAAGCCATCGACCGTGCCCTGGACGAGACGAAGCCCCGGAAGGACGTGGGCCGGCCACGCCTGGCCGTCGATCGCGCCTTCAGCATCTCCGGCTTCGGCACGGTGGTCACGGGCACGCTCATCGACGGCAGTCTCCGGCTCGGCCAAGAGGTGCTGCTCACGCGAAGAGGGAAGCCCGGACGCATCCGCGGGTTGCAAACCCACCGCGAGAAGCTGGAGGAGGCGCGGCCTGGCACCAGGGTTGCCGTCAACCTGAGCGGCGTCTCGACCGATGACGTCGAACGCGGCGAGGTCCTAACGTCGCCCGGCTGGCTCCACAACACCCGCGCCTTTGACGCGCGCGTGTACCTGCTTGCTGACGTGCCGCGCGGCATGCGGCACAACCTGCCGGTGACTTTCCACGCCCACACGACCGAGACGGCGGCCAGAGTCCGTCTCCTCGACCGCGATGTGCTGGAGCCAGGCGACGAGGCATGGGCGCAGGTCTGGCTGGAGGAGCCCGCGCCGCTGGTCCGGGGCGATCGATTCGTGCTGCGGTCTTCGGATGCGACGCTTGGCGGCGGCACGGTCGTCGACGTCGACGCCAAACGCCACCGGCGGCGGCATGCGGCGACGCTGACGCGGCTGGAGACGCTGGCGGAGGGAAGTCCAACGGCACAGCTGGTCAGTGCCCTTGAGGCTGGCGAGCCTGCCAACGTGGCGACCCTGGCGCGCCGGACCAACGCCTCCGTCGCCGACACCACGGAACTGGCCCGCCAGGCAATCGCCGAGGGCGCCGCCGTTGTCCTAGGCCAGGAGGTAACGGACGCGTCGCTCCTGTACACGGCCAAGGGCTGGGCCGGCCAGTCGGGACGCGCGCAGCAGACGCTTGCCGCGTTCCACGCGCAATACCCGTTGCGCCAGGGAATCTCCCGCCAGGAGCTCCGCAGCAGGCTCGGATTGACCGGGGCCACGGCCCAGGTGGTACTCACCCACCTGGCGGCGTCGGGCACCATCGTCGACGACGACGCGGGCACGGTGCGCCTGCTCGACCACGAGGTCGCGGTCTCGGCCGAACAGCAGGCCGCCATGAATACCTATGTCGCCCAGCTGACCAAGGATCCATTCCCTGTGACCGCCCCGTCGATCGCCGCCGGCCTGCTGGTGCTGCTAGCAGAGCAGGGACGCGTGGTGCGCGCGACCGACGGCGTCGTTCTCGAAGCGGCGTCATACCGCGAGATTGAGGGCAGGATCGTGGACCACATGCGCGCGGCCGGGAAGGCAACGCTGGCGGACGTGCGCGACCTGCTCGGCACCAGCCGCAAGTATGCACAGGCGCTGCTTGAGCACTTGGACGAGGAGAAGATCACGCGTCGCGTCGGCGACGAGCGGGTCTTGCTGCGAGGGTAGGGTTCCAGAGCACCAGAGCTCTCTGGCGCTCTGGGCGGAAAGGACAACGCATGAGTCTTGACCTCGGCAAGACTGCCGCGCAGGTACCCGGGCTCGCCAGGCACCTGCGGGAGCGCGTCGGCGCGAAAGCGAACACGCTCGAGCGCGCGCTGGCGGCGCTGGGTAAGGCCGACCCAGCTAACGTCGAGCGGCGCCGGAGCGCGGGGAAAGTCACGTGGCTAGTCGCAGGGCTGGACGGCGCGCTCGCTAGGACGATGCCGCGGCCACCGCTGCCGCCGGACCACGTCGTAGTGGCGGTGGACGGCTCCCACATCGACGTCGACCGCCACTCTCCTGCGCGCTGCTACCTCATCAACCTTGGCCATGTCTTGCTGCGCTACGGCGAGCAGCCGGACGCGTGGCTGTGGAATACACCCAGCCTGCACGCGGCCGACAACGAGTTGGCACTAGCCGACCCATCGAGCGTGCTCGACGTGCCGGTCGAGGGCCCGCTGCTCGGCATGCGCCGGGCCGTGCGCGAGGTCGAGGCGCTGGCCGACCTAGTCGATGCCGCGCCGCCAGACCTGCCGGTGGTTGCGCTACTCGACGGCTCGCTGATCCTATGGGGGCTCACCGGCGCGACGTACCCCGACTTCGTACGCGACGCGCTGTTGGCCAATGGCCTCCTGCTCGCGCTGGACCGGCTCCGCGCCGCGGCACGTACCCGGACGCTAGCCGTCGCGAGCTACGTGAGCCTGCCGCGCTCCACAGACGTCATCAACGCGCTGCGCCTCCACGTATGTCCGCACGAACCCGTGGACTGCGATGCGCACTGCCGTGCGCTACCGACGGCAGGTCGCCCGTGCGATGCGGTTGGCGGCCTTACCGACACCGAGCTCTTCAGTGCCAGCCTCGGCGATGGCGAGCGCTCGGCTCTGTTCCGTAGCACCTCCAGCGTCGTCGCTAACCACTACGCAGGCCACGCCGTGTCATTCTTCTACGTGGACGCCGGCGACGAGGTCGGGCGCGTCGAGTTGCCGGCGTGGTCCGCGGACGACCCTGCTGCCCTTGATCTGCTGCACGCCGTGCTGCTCACGCAGGTGGAAAAAGGGCACGGCTACCCCGTCGCGCTCCAGGAGGCGCACGAGCAGGCGGTGGTCAGCACCGGCGACCGCGAGCTGTTCGCCCAGTTGGTGGACGAAGCGCTGGTCGAGCAGGGCTTGCCCATCGAGACGTCCGCGAAGGCGCGCAGCAAGCGGACGCGCTTCGTGTAGCCAGGCAGACAAGACGCCGCCCTGTGATAAACTCGCTCACTCCGTGAGTGGGACGATCATCAGGTGCGCAGGGATTCTGGCGGGCGATGGGAAGAGCGCATGACAGGCGTTGAGTTCGTGTCTGATGGTGGGGTCACAAGCCCTAAGGGGTTCGTCGCTGGCGGTGTCTACTCTGGTATCAAGACCTCCGGTCCGGGCAAGCTCGACTTGGGCATCCTCATGTCCGAAAGACCATGCCTGGCTGTGGGCACCTACACACTCAACCTGATCAAGTCGGGCTCACTGGTCCTGACACAGGAGCGAGTCGAGGCTGGGCGGGTCCGTGCAGTCGTGGCCTCCAGTGGCATCGCCAACGCCGTGGTCGAGGCGGGCCACCGCGATGCGATCGAACTGACGGACCTCGCCGCACGCCACGTCGGTCTCGATCCCGACGAGATGGCCGTGTGCACGACCGGCCTGATCGGTGTTGAGTTACCCATGGCACTTATCCGCGCGGGAATGCCGAAGGTTGAACTTACCCACGGCGACGGCGGGGATGCCTTTGCACGGTCGATCCTCACGACGGACCGCCGCGCCAAGTCGGCTGCGGTCCGCTGCGAAATCGACGGCCACCGGATCACCATCGGCGGGTGCGTCAAGGGCTCAGGCATGATCCATCCCAACATGGCGACGATGCTCGCTTTCCTTACCACCGACGCCGCGGTCAAGCCTGAGCTGCTGCGCAGCGCCCTCAGCGAGGTGGTGGGCGAGACGTTCAACATGGTGTCGGTCGACGGCGACTCCAGCACCAACGACACGGTCCTGCTGTTCGCCAACGGCGAGGCGGGCAACGCGCCGCTGAACTCGGAGTCGCCCGGCGCGGCGGCCTTTACAGCGGCACTGCGCGAGCTGAGTGGCCACCTGTGCAAGGAGCTCGTTCGGGACGCCGAGGGCTCGGAGCGCATCTTCTCGGTACAGGTCGAGGAGGCAGCGAGCAGGGACGACGCCCGCGCCATCGCCCGCACCGTTGCGTCGTCCAGTCTGGTCAAGTCGGCCATCCACGGCAACGACCCGAACTGGGGCCGAGTCATCGCCGCCGCGGGGCGCGCCGGTGCCGCCATCGAGGAGAAGAAGATCAGCTTTTTCATCAACGACGTCTGTCTCATGGAACACGGGCTACCCATCTCGTTCCACAAGGAAGCCATCATCTCCATCATGAACAACCCGGAAGTGGAGCTGACCCTCCGCCTCGGCCTCGGTAGTTCCTCGGCGGCGGCATGGGGCTGCGAACTGACCGAGGGGTACGTCACGTTCAACAGCGCGTACACCACGTAGCCGGCTCTTAGCCACGCGCACGGCCATGACCAGCCTCGGACCCATCGTCGTCAAGATCGGCGGGAGCACGCTCGGCACCCAGGACTCCTCGCTCGCGGATGTCGCGCGCCTCGCCGCCGACGGCTGCCATCCAATCGTCGTCCACGGCGGAGGCGCGGCGGTCACGGACTGGATGGACCGGCTGGGTATCCGCGCCGAGTTCGCCGGCGGCCTTCGCGTCACCGACGGACCCAGCCTCGACGTGGTAACGGCGGTGCTCGCGGGGCTTGTCAACAAAGGCTTGGTGCAGCAGCTCGCCGCGTACGGCGCCCGCGCCATCGGCATTTCCGGGGCGGACGGCGGACTGCTGAGCGGGCGCGTGGACGACCTGGCGCTCGGGTTCGTGGCCAGCACTGTAACCGTAGACCCTCAGCTGATTCGCGATCTAGTGGATGCCGGGTACGTACCGGTGATCGCCCCGCTGGCCATCGACGAGAGCGAAGGACGTCACCTCCTCAACGTGAATGCCGACACGGCCGCGGGCGCCATCGCAGCCACGATGGGGGTGGCGGACCTCGTGTTCCTAACCGACGTGGATGGCGTGCTAGACGCCAACGGCCGCCTGCTACGGCGCGTGCCTGGCGGCCAGGTCCAGGAGATGATCGACCGTGGCGTCGTGAAGGCAGGGATGATCCCCAAGGTCCGTGCGTGCATGGCGGCGGCCGAAGCGGGCGTGCGCGCGCAGATCATCAACGGCACGCAGGCCTCGGCGCTGGCGTTCTGCCTCGACGGCAACTCGCAGGGAACGACGGTGGTCTAGGCCAGGAGCCCTATGGCAACGTTCGGCAATGGGGACGGGGAAGGCCAGGGGCCGGCCATCGCCCGGATAGTGGAGGTACCCGGGCTGCCCGGCCGCTCCACGCTGTGGATCCGGTTCGCAATCCTGCTAGCGGCGCTCGTCGTGCTCTTCTCCCTGCTGAACATCCTGCGCGGCATCTTCACGAACTGGCTGTGGTTTTCCCACCTTGGGGTGCGGGAGGTCTACTCGACCATCTTGTTCACTCGCACCTGGCTCTTCGTGGCGGGCCTGGTGGTCATCAGCGTCATCGTCGCGGTCAACTACCGGATCGCCTACAGGAATTCGTGGGGGCCGACCGCATATGAGGCGCCCCCGCAGACGCTGGCGTGGCTGCGCAGGATGGTGGTCGTATCTATCGTACTCATGGGGGCCGTCGTTGCTCTCAGCTTCGCGACCGCGCTCAGCGGGCGGTGGGAGCAGTTCCTGAAATTCATGAACTCGGCGGACTTCGCGATCCAGGACCCTGTCTTCGGGCTCGACGTCGGCTTCCACGTGTTCACGATGCCGATGCTGCACACAGTGCAGGGCTGGCTCATGGGCGCCGCGATCGTTTCGCTGGTGACGTCGGCGTCGATCTACTTGGTCGTCTACAGCCTCCGCAGCGTATCTTTCACTCTGACCAGGCCAGTACTCAATCACCTGGCGGTAGCCAGCGCCTTCTTGATGTTCACCGTCGCCGCGGCGCACTGGCTGGATACCTACGAGATCCTGTTCTCGGACTCCGGCACGGTTGTAGGGGCGACCTACGTCGACGTCACCGCGCGCTTGCCTGCCCTGCGTCTGCTGGCGGGCACCGCGGCGCTCTCCGGCATCGTCATGCTGTTCACGCTGCGCATCGCCAGCAGCCAGCAGGCGATGCAGTTGTTCCTGGCCGCGTTTGGGCTGTGGGTGGCCACGGCGATCCTGGCGGGCGCAGTGTGGCCGGGGCTGATCCAGCGCTTCTCGGTGGACCCTAACGAGCTCGAACGCGAGCGTCCTTACATTGAGCGCAACATCGAGTGGACGCGCCTGGGCTTCGACATCGAGCGCGTGGAAGAGCGGTCGTACGACGTCCAGACAGGCACGTTGTCGGCGGACCTCGCGAACAATCCCGACACGGTTGGCAACATCCGTCTCTGGGACCCGCGCCCGTTGCTGGACGTGTACAACCAGATCCAACACCTGCGCCTGTACTACAGCTTCCTCGACCCGGACATCGACCGGTACGTCATCGACGGCGAGTATCGCCAAGTGCTACTGGGCACCCGCGAACTCATCCAGGACGGCTTGGACGACTCCGCACAGAATTGGGTGAACCGGCGGCTGGTCTACACCCACGGGTACGGGGTGGTGATGAGCCCCGCCACCGACTTCACCGAGGGGGGTCAACCGGAGTTCTTCCTGAAGGACGTGCCTCCGGTCGGCAAGGTCGAGCTCACTCAACCCCGCGTCTACTACGGCGAAGGCATGGACACTCGGGCCTCGCAGGCTGCTGGTTTGCCTCGCAGTGATGACGTCGTCATCGTCAACACGCTTGAGCCAGAGTTCGACCGGCCCACGGACGAGCCCGGCGGGCAACCGATATTCATTGACCGCTACGAAGGCACGGGCGGTGTCCATCTCTCCAGTCTGTTCCGCCGCGCCGCGTACGCGTGGGAGTTCGCCGACGTCAACCTCCTCATCAGCGGCCAGCTCACCGAGGAGAGCCGGGTGCTCTACCGGAGGCACATCCGGGAACGCGTGACGGCCATCGCACCGTTCCTACGCTATGACCGCGACCCTTACATGGTCGTCCACGAAGGCCGGTTGTTCTGGATGCAAGACGCCTACACCACCACAGACCGCCTGCCCTACTCCCGGCGCGTCGAGCTACCGGCGGACGCCACCGGCGTGCCATTCTTAGGGCTCAACTACATCCGCAACAGCGTGAAGGTGGTCATCGACGCTTACAACGGCGATGTGACCTTCTACTCTGTCGGCCCTGAGGGGTCGGACCCGGTCCTGGAGGTCTTCAAGAACGCTTTTCCCGGCCTCTTCGTGCCTATCTCGGAGATGCCGGAGGGGCTCTTGAGCCACATCCGTTACCCGGAGGTGCTCCTACGGGTGCAGGCGAGCACTTTCCTTCAGTACCACATGACCGAGCCCAAGGAGTTTTTCCTCAAGGAGGGCCAATGGGAGATCCCCAACGAGGTCATCCTGGAAGGCGAAACCCAGGAGGTCCAGCCCTACTACATCATCATGAAGCTGCCCGGCGAGGAGGAGGAGGAGTTCGTGCTCATCCTGCCGTTCACGCCCCAGGACAAGCCAAACCTCGTCGCCTGGATCGCCGCGCGTTCCGACGGCGATCACTACGGCGACATTCTGTTGTTCGTCTTCCCGGCAGACCGGCTATTCAACGGTCCGGCTCAGATCGAGGCGCGCATCGACAACGACCCACGGATCTCCGAGCAGTTCACGCTGTGGGGGCAGTCCGGCTCCATTGTCATTCGCGGCAACCTACTGGTCATTCCCATTGGCGAGTCGCTGCTCTACGCCGAGCCGGTGTACCTCCAAGCCGACTCGCTCGATTTCCCGGAGCTCAAGCGCGTAATTCTGGCAACATCCGACCGTGTGGTCATGGAACCAACGCTGGACAAAGCGATCACTGCGCTGCTCGATGGACGGCCGCGCTCCGTGCCGTCGAACGGAGAGCCGGTCCTCGGCGGCATTCCGCCGGAAGAGTTACGACGAGAGTTGGATGCCCTCCGCGATGCGCTCGATGCCCTGCGCGAAGGCGTCGACGGCGTTGGCGCAGCCGTGGATGGGCTCGGCCGGATCACCAGAGGCGACGCACCGTAAGTAACGCGTGCCGGGCCCGACTCTAGGGCCGGCGAAGTGTGCCCAATCCCACACCAGGGCATTCCAGGCCCGAACGTTGTAGGCTTTGCACCTCCGTTCACTCCGAGATGCTCGCGGCGCCTCTGGTTTACGGGCAGAACGACCGTCTCGGCACACTTGGGCTACACGCACTTGGGGAACAGACCATGACGACCGATTGGAAGGCACTTGAGTCTCGTTACTACATGCACGTGGTCAACCGCCAACCGATGGTGTTGGAGCGGGGCAACGGTGTCCGCGTATGGGACGTGGACGGCAAGGAGTACCTCGACTTCACCGCCGGCTGGGCGGTCACGAACCTCGGCCACAACCACCCCGCCGTGACCCAGGCCATCCAGGAGCAGGCTGCGACGCTGATGCAGACGTCGAATCAGTTCTACTCCATCCCTCAGCTCAAGCTGGCCGAAGCCTTGGTCGAAAGCAGTTGCCTGGACAAGGTCTTCTTCGCCAACAGCGGGGCGGAGGCCAACGACGGGGCGGTGAAGCTCGCGCGCAAGTTCGGCAAGCTCCACCGCGACGGCGCCTACGAGGTCATCACGATGATGAACTCGTTCCACGGTCGCACCATCGGCATGGTCGCCGCCACAGGCAATCCGCACTACCAGGACCAGTGGCATCCGCTGGCGCCTGGCTTCGTGAACGTCCCTTTCGATGACCTCGAAGCCGTCCGCGCCGCGACCACTGACAAGACCTGTGCGGTCATGGTCGAGGTTGTGCAGGGTGAGGGTGGCGTCAATGTCCCGACGGAGGGCTACTTGAAGGGCTTGCGTGAGTGGTGCGACGAGAAAGGCATGCTGCTCATCTTCGACGACATCCAATGCGGCGTCGGGCGCCTCGGGACCATGTGGGGCTACGAGTTGTTTGGGGTGGAGCCCGACGTGATGACCCTCGCGAAGGGCCTCGGGAATGGCGTGCCCATCGGCGCGTTCCTTTGCAACGAGCGAGCGAACGTCCTAGAGCCGGGCGACCACGGATCAACCTTTGGCGGCAACCCGCTGGCCACCGCGGCCAGTAACGCTACCGTGCGCTACATGCTCAAACACGACGTGCCCCGCCATGCGAAGAAGGTCGGCGCTTACCTGTTCGCACGGCTCCAGGAGCTGCGCACCCGGCATCCCGCGTCCATCAAAGAGGTACGCGGGGTCGGCCTGCTGCTCGCCGTCCAGCTGAGTGACACGATTTCCGCAAAGCTAGTCGCGGCGTGCAACGAGGAAGGTCTCCTCC
>CAUYXS010000019.1:0-13609 GCA_963577205.1 Dehalococcoidia bacterium
CCCCGGTACAAAGGGAAAAGAGAAGGCCCCGTCCTGGTGGACGAGGCCTTCTCTTTTCGTACGGCTGCTTGGGCGCGCTAAGCGGTTGCGGTTGCCGTTGCGCGGCGCCGGAAGAGCAGCAGCGCTCCAGCGGCGGTGGCCATCAGGCCGGCGATGAGAATTGTCAGTGCGGCAGTCGGCACTAGGCCGTCACCAACGCTCGGTGGCGCCGGGCTGGCTCCCAGGACGGGCACGAATGCCGCGATGTCCTGTGAGCTTGTGTAGATCGTCTCTGCAAAGGTAACGCCAGCGCTCAAGCCTACAGAGGCGTTCTGGAGTTGAATGTTGACTAGGAAGCCCAGTTCAGTCGCGGCGATGACGGAAAGCGCGTTGTTCCGCGACTGCTCAGCGCGGACCTTAGCGTCCTGGGCCGCGGCAATGGCTGCGTCCGCAGAAGCGATGCGGGCCAGGCCAGTCGTTCCGGCCTTGGCCTCTGTTACGTGGGCCAAGGCGTCGGCAGCGTAGCTCAGCACGCCGTTGCCATCACCCGGGCCGCCGGAGCCCTCAATGATGTTGACGACGTGTTGCGCGTGCGACTGCTTGTCAGCCAGCGCCGTCGAGGCGTCGGCAAGCTTAGCGTGAGCGAGGGCGAGGGCCATCTGCTCGCGCAGGCCAACGGCTATGCCCTTGCTCTCAGGGTTCGCGTCAAAGGCCACCAGCAGATGTCCGATGTGCGGAGCGGCTCCCGCAGAGATCGAGTCGGCGTAGAGCACGGCGCCGGACGTCGCCGGGTCGGGGTCAGGCACCAACTCGCTAGTGACGACGAATGCGCCATAGGTCGCGAGTAGGCTGGCCCCGTCGGGGTCGACGTACTCTTGGTCTACCGAGCCGTCGATAGCCCGGTAGAAGACACCAGTGCTCACTTTGCTGCCGTTGCTTCCGAGGAGCCAGCCCTCGTAGGCGGTTCCTGCCTCGGGCACCGGCAACCCACCTAGGGAGATGACCACCTTGGCATTAAGGTTGTCGCCATCGTCTCGGAACGTGGCGGTCCCTGTGAGCTTCGTGGTCTCTTCCTGGGCGCTTGCTGCTGTAATCGATAGCAGCAATACCGCAGTGAGAGAAAGGATCAACCCGATCGAAAAAGTCCGAACCCTGAACATGCCCGCTCCTGTCCCTCAGCCGGTGTGACCACAAGATCGGCGGGGTACTGGAAATGTGTCGACTGGCTTCGTTTGCACTAGCACCAGTATCAGCCTGTGTACGTCAACACGGCACGAGCCCTTGCAGCGTCGCGCCGATCCGGTTACGCAGCCTTGGAACAAGGCCACAGCCTAGCGGGGAGGATAATAGCACCAAGCGGTTATTGTCCATAGGTTCCCAAGAGCGATTTTGAGACCGAACCTCGCGGTGCCTTGCATTTTTATTGCCACGGCCTGGCCGCCACGCCGCCGCATGTTGACGGCCTTCAAAGCGCGCCCCTACTATCTTTCTTGTTCAACGATACGGCATACGGCAATCGCGATTGATTAAGGGAGCCTGGCAAGTCGGCCGAGAGACCTCGGCAGCCATTCGGGGCAGCCCTTAGAACCTGGCCTGGGCAGTACCAGCGAAGGAAGCATCGCGTCCCGTGGTCATCGCGCCACCGCAGGGCCGCATTCTTCCTCGAAAGGCGGCCCTGTCGCGTTTCGCCCTGCTCGGCCTGGAGGGGCTACAATGTCCTTGGGTGCGCCCGCGCTGGTAATTGCGATCATCACGATGGTAGCGTTCGCCGCCATCGGCATCGGCTACACCCGCCGCCGCAAGCAGGTCACGGTCGAGGACTTCATCTCGGCGCGTGGCAGCATCGGCGGCATTTCGACCACCGCAACCCTGGTTGCTTCCATCATGGGCGTTTGGATTCTCTTCGCCCCAGCGGAGGCGGCGACCTGGGCTGGGTTGATCGCCGTCATCGGCTACGGCGTTGGCCAAGCCGCCCCCATCCTCGCCTTCGTGATCGTCGGCCCCAGGATGCGGCAGGTCATGCCCCAGGGACATTCGTTGAGTGAGTTTGCGTGGTACCGGTACGGCCGGCTCATGTACGGGGTCACGCTGGCGATCATTGTTTTCTACATGTTCGTCTTCTTGGCCGCTGAGATGGGGGCCATCGCCAGGGCCGTGCGGCTCATCACTGACGCGCCCCTGCTGCTCACTTTGCTGATCGTCGGAGGCGCCACGCTGGCCTATACCGTGTACGGCGGACTCCGAGCGTCGATTTTCACCGACAATCTCCAGTTCCCTCTCATCGTCCCGCTGATGGTCGCGGTGCTCGTCGCCACTCTCGTGGAGATTGGCGGATGGGGGCCGGCATTCGGCGCGGTTCGCGAGGTCAGCCCGGAGTTGTTGTCGGCGACGCACCAGCCGGGCATCGAACTGGCGATCACGCTCATCATTGCGATCACGGCTGCGAACCTGTTCCACCAGGGTTTCTGGCAGCGCGTCTACGCGAGCAAGTCGGACGCGGACCTGCGGCGCGGGTTCCTGTCCGCTGGCCTTATTGTGATTCCGCTGGTCGTCGCGGGCGGCCTCTTCGGTCTATGGGCCGTCGGCCAGGGGTTGTCAGGGCCTTCCTCCGACCCCATCGCGCTCTTCCGGCTAGCTCTCGATGTCTTACCGGGTTTCTTGGTAGTCGTACTGATGGTGCTGGCGCTCGTGTTGGTGATGAGCAGCATGGACACCCTGCTGAACGGCATCGCCAGCGTGTTCACCAGTGACCTCCTTCGGCTGCGCCCGCAGCTCAGCGGCACCCGACTGCTGGCCTCGTCACGCCTGATCACAGTGGCGTTCATTGTGCCCGCCATCGTTGTCGGCTTCTTCTTCGACAGTGTGCTCTACCTGTTCTTCATCGCTGACTTGGCCTGTGCCGGCGCGGTAGTGCCTGTTTTCCTTGGCCTGTTCGTGGGCAGGTTGAGCGGGAGGGCCGCTGCTGTCAGCACGGTGCTCGGCATCGGAGCCGGCGCCCTCTTCTTCCCCACCAAGTCCCTCGGCGGATGGTGGACGTGGGAGAGACTGACCGACACCTGGCACGTACTTGCGTCCGGGAACACGCTGGCCAGCTTCTTGATCGCGGTGGTGGTATCGACGGTGGCTGCCCTAGGCTTCGTGCTCGCCCGCAGCCTAGGACAGCGCAGCCAGAGCTACGACTTCGGCGAGCTCGCCAGCCGGGTGCGGCTGATCGAGGGCTGATGGTTGCTTCTGGCACGCTGGGCGCGCCGCCCTCCTCCTGCAGCTCTGCGTTCGCCCCGTGCCACCGCCCGACCTGGGAGCGCATGGTCCGCCACCTTTTCATACTGGCGCTTGGGGATGACCTGTGCCAAGGCATCTTCGGCGACCTTGGCGCCTCGCGGCCGCCCTCCGGGCTTGCCTCTTTGCCACAGAATCTGGCGCCCCAAGCGTTGCTGCGACGGGCGTTCTGGGACGCGTTCTACCCCGGTCGCCAGGAGGGGCGCCGATGAACTCGGCAATGCCCATCGCTCTCACCATCGCCGGCTCCGATTCGGGCGCAGGCGCGGGCATCCAGGCCGACCTCAAGACCTTCGCCGCGCACGAGGTCTACGGCACCAGCGTCATTACGGCCGTCACCGCCCAGAACACGCTCGGCGTGACGGCGATAGAGGAAGTGTCAGTCCCTCTCGTTGAAGCGCAGATCGATGCCATCGCCGAGGACCTGCAGCCGGTGGCGGTCAAGACCGGCATGCTATCGAGCGCCGACATCATCCGCGCGGTTGCGGCGAGAGTGCGCCGGCACGGGCTGAATCGGTTGGTGGTCGACCCGGTGATGGTCGCGACAAGCGGCGACCGGTTGCTCCACGAGGATGCCGTTGAGGCTCTGATCCACGACCTAGTGCCGCTCGCGCTGATCCTCACACCGAACGCGGCCGAAGCCGCGGTGTTGGCGGGCATGCCGGTCCGCAACATCGGCGAGGCAGAGGCGGCGGCCATTCTCATCCATGATATGGGCCCGGAGTACGTGTTGATCACGGGAGGGCATTTCGGGGCCGAGGCCGTCGACGTCCTCTTCGATGGGCGCCGCTTCCTGACCTTCTCCGCGCCGCGGGTGCCGACGACAAGCACGCACGGCACCGGCTGCACGTTCTCATCGGCCATCGCCGCCGGTCTGGCCCACAGGCTCGAGATGGAGGATGCCGTCTCACGAGCAAAGGAATACACGCTGGAAGCGATCCGGCGGGCTTTTCCCGCTGGGGCGGGCCATGGCCCGCTAAATCACTTTTATCGATGGTGGGAGTCAACAGAAGAGATTCGATAGGTGCCCTATTTTGGCATTCAGGGCGCCGTGGCCATTGAAACTTGCAATTACTGTGCTATAGTGCCGCCGCTTTGGTCCTGGCAGAACGAGTCGGTTTCAGGAGGTGTTGTCTTGGCCACGCTTCGAAAGGGAGACCTATCAGCAAAAGTCGCGGCGAAGTTGGGAGCCCCTCGCTCGCAGGGTGACTTGGCGCTGAACGCTGTGCTTGACGCGGTGCGCGAGTCGCTCGCGTCCGGCGACCGCGTCGTACTGACGGGCTTTGGCGCCTTCGAGTCGCGTCGCGTCAAGGAACGCCAGGTGCGGGCTATTCGTGGCCGCCAGGCGGGCCAGCGCGTAACTGTCCCGGCACACAACCGTGTCGGCTTCACACCAGGCTCCGACCTGGCCGCTGCAGTCCGGGGCAAGAGATAGTCCATTTCCGGCGCTGATGCCGGACTCAGAATCGATCACAAGAGGGCCCCGAAATATCGGGGCCCTCTCCGTTTGCTCGGCGCCGACAGCACGCCGTCCCGGTGCTCTCTTCTGTAGGCTAGGATTCGGCCGTGGAAGACTCTGCCATGGAAAAGGAACGCCGCATTGTCCTCGTCGACCTCGACGCTTTCTATGCCTCCGTCGAGGAGATCGAGGACCCAAGCCTGCGGGGTCTCCCTCTGCTCATCGGCGGCTCGCCTGAGAGCCGTGGCGTTGTAGCGGCGGCCTCGTATGAGGCTCGGCGCTACGGCTGCCACTCGGCCATGCCCATGAGCCAAGCTCTCCGCCTTTGCCCTCATGCAACGGTCCTGTCCACTCGCCACCACCTGTACCGCGATTACTCGCAGCGGGTGATGGCGCTGCTGGAACAGGAGTCGCCGCTCATCGAGCAGATGTCCATCGACGAGGCGTACGTAGACCTAAGCGAGGTGGCGGACGATGCCGCGAAGGCGACGGCGCTGGCGCACCGCATCCAAGGGCGCATCAGGGTCGAGCTCGCGCTGCCGTGCTCCATCGGTCTGGCCACGAGCAAGATGGTGGCGAAGGTCGCCTGCGAAACCGGGAAACCGTCCGGTTTCGTCGTCGTGCCGCCGGGCTCCGAAGCGGCATTCCTGGCGGGCCTCCCCGTGGACGCGCTGCCCGGCATCGGCCCGCGCTCCGCGCAACGGCTGAGAGCCGCAGGGCTCAGTACGCTAAGCCAGGTTGCGGAAGCTCCCATGACTCATGTGATGTCGATCCTCGGTCCCTGGGGCGCGGTGCTGCACCGCAGAGCACTTGGCCAGGACGAGTCCCCGGTGCGCAGGGAGCACGAGGCGAAATCCATCAGCTCAGAGGAGACGTTCCCTCGGGATGTTTCGGACGCCGGGACGCTCTACGCCGAGCTCGAGCGCCTCGGCGACTCCGTCGCTCGCTCGCTGGAGAGCCATAGCCTCGTGGCCCGCACGGTGACGCTGAAGCTGCGTTTCTCTGACTTCACGACGATAACTCGCTCGGCGAGCCGGCAGACGGCGACCGCGGACGCCGCTATTGTTCGCGGCACCGCACGCCAGCTCCTCGACGCCAACTGGAAGGCGGGGGCGCCGGTGCGCCTGGTAGGGGTTAGCGTGAGCAACCTGCGGCCGCGCCAGGCGGAAGGCCAGTTGGTTATGGAAACATTGGGGTCTTACATTACGTAAGCGGAACTATGCTGCTCATCAACGAAGAAGAGGTCCGAGCGCTCCTGCCCGTCGCTGCGTGTGTTGACGTGCTCGATCAGCTATTCGCCGATGCAGGAGCGGGTAAGGCTGCGGTCATGGGGCGCCAGCGCATCCCTTTGCCCCAGGGAACCCACCAGATCATGGGCGGCACCTCGGAGTCTTTCGAGGCGACCGGCCTTAAAACCTACGTGGGTGTCGCCGGCGGCGGCGGGACGCAGATGGTGGTCCTGCTCTTCGGCACCGGCTCGCCGGAGCCTGTCGCCATGATCGCGGCCAACGCTCTCGGCCAGATACGCACCGGCGCCGCCAGCGGCGTGGCCACGCGACACATGGCAAAGCCGAACGCTTCGACGGTCGGCATCATCGGCAGCGGCTACCAAGCGCGCACGCAGCTCGCCGCCGTCTGGGCCGCGCGGCCCATCACGCAGGCATGGGTCTACAGTCGCTCAAGTGAGCGGCGCGAGGCGTTCGCCGACGATATGTCGGAGGAACTCGGCATTGCGATCACCGCGACGGACACGCCCGAAGCGGCTGTCCGTGACGCAGCCATCGTCTGTGTCATCACGAACGCGCGCGAGCCGGTCGTCGACGGCGACTCTTTCAGCGCCGGCGTGCACATCAACGCGGCGGGAAGCAACAGCTGGGCACGGCGCGAGCTGGACGAGACAGCAGTCCGTCGAAGCAACCTCGTGGTGGTAGACGACCTGGCGCAGGCGAAAATGGAAGCGGGCGACCTGATCTGGGCCGCCGAGCGGCGGGCCTTTCACTGGGAGCGGGCGGTCGAGCTCGGCGACGTGGTAGTTGGGCGCGTCTTGGGCCGCCCGCACGCCGACGCCATTACGCTGTTCGAGTCCCAGGGCATCGGCACCGAGGACGTCGCCGCCGGCATGTATGTGTACCGGCGGGCGCAAGAGCAGGGGCTAGGCCGCGAGGTCGCCCTCTGACTTTACCTTCCAATGCCAGGTCCGCAATCGAGTGACGTAGACCCAGCGGGTGCCGGGGAGGGCTGGTGAACGAGCAGAAGTCGGCCTGGTGTCTCCGTTGTGAGAGATGCTACGAGGTTCACTTGGGTCGAGAACCGGAGCGGGATGAGGAAGAGGCAGGAGGCGCATTCGGGTTTGGCATCGACTTTGAAGTGCAGTTAGGCGTGGGTCGAGATGGCCAGGTCTATGCTGCGGATTCCTACGTCGGATGCGGCGGCAGTTTGCTGGGCTTCTGGTGGTGGAATGATTGCGGTCCCGTATCACCTCGGTTTCCTCGAAGCGCCCGCCCCAGGCGCCCAATATCCGATTTACTCAACCCCAGCCTGTGGCTGGCCAACCCGGCGTCAGCTGCTACACAGCCCGCAACTGACGCCCAGGCACGCTTGCAAGGCCAGCCGAATCGCAAGGCGGCCCACGCCGGGCCTTGTTGCTAGTAAACTGCCCCCATGGCCGAGGACCGTTACACCCCACGCTCGATCAGCGTCCAAGACGAGGGCATGCACATCCTCTGGCTGGACGGACACCAGTGCCTGCTGCCGCACCGGATACTGCGTGGCAATTGCGGCTGCGCATCCTGCGTCGACGAGATGACGCACGTGCGTCATGTGTCGGTGGACGACGTGGCAGAGGGCATACGGGTCGAGGACGTACTTGAGGTTGGCAACTACGCCGTCGGCATACTGTTCAGCGACTTGCACGATACGGGGATCTTCCCGTTCGCACGCCTGCGAGAGCTGTGCGAATTCGAAGCATCCGCGAGGCCCAGTTAGGCTACCGGCGCACGCGGTTGCCGCTGACCGCCATCGTGCCACCCTCCTCGGTGTGGGCGCGCTCCTTGAGCGCATCGATGGCCTCGGGCGCGTCCGAGACCGTGGTCAGCTTGCCATTGACCTCCCTTTCAGTTTGCCAATGTTGCCGCTCTTGGCGAGCAGCCAGAGTGACCAGTTGCGCGCCGAGTACTTCATCCGCGGGAACACCCGCAGTAACTCGTCGCCCTGGTATTCGAACCCTTCGTCAGGTCGCCGCATTAGCTCTTCGTAGATCATGGCTTGAAGCGGCGGCAGCCCGCCGTCGGCCGGCAGGCTGTACTCAGTGATTTGGGGGATCTTCCAGCCGCGCCCCTTGTGGAGAGAGTGTCGAACCGTATATTCCTGAACCCTGTCCAGAAATATACTTAGGCTTACGTCTCGCCGTTTTTATTACGTTCTGTACAGCGCATTCCAGCAGAGTATTCCAGCAGAAGGAATGCACGGAACCGAGCGGAAACGCACGGCCCTCGGTCCGGCCTCTGATAGACTACGGCCCGCTGGAGGCGCGATGATGATGGCTGAGAACGACCGCAACCTAAGCATCGACGATGTCCGCCACATCGCGTCCCTGTGCCGCATCGGCATGACCGACGAGGAACTCGAGCGAATGAGTGCCGAGTTGAGCGACTTGGTGGGCGAGGTCGCCTACGTCCAATCGATCGACACCTCGGGGGTTGGCCCTATGGGCCATGCCGCTGACAGCATCGATACCGTGATGCGGGATGATGAGTCATCGCCGCCGCTCAGTGTAGGCGACGTCTTGGCCAATGCCCCACGCCGCGAGGGCGACTACTTTCGCGTCCGGGCCATCCTGGACTAGCGACAGCCCATGGTCGATCTCGCCTCAATCCATTACATGAGCGTTCGGGAGATGTCCGACGCCCTAGCCATGCGTGAGGTCTCGTCGGTCGAGCTGACTCAGGCGCACCTAGACCGCATTTCGGCAATCGACGGCACGGTCGGCGCATACCTCGCGGTCGCCGGGGATGAGGCCATCGCACAGGCTCGCGCCGCCGACGAACGGCTGACCAGCGGCACCCTCACGCCGCTTCTGGGTGTCCCCATGCAGCTCAAGGACAACATGAGCACTCGCGGCATCGCCACCACGTGCGCGTCCCGCATGCTAGAGGGATACATACCCGCGTACGACGCCACGGTGGCACGCCTGCTGGCGAACGCTGGCACAGTGCTGCTGGGCAAGGGCAACATGGACGAGTTCGCCATGGGCTCGTCCACCGAAAACTCGGCGTTCAAGCCCTCGCGGAACCCCTGGGACACGGAACGCGTCCCAGGTGGCTCTAGCGGAGGGCCGGCAGCAGCCGTGGCGGCAGGCGAGGCCGCCTTCGCTCTCGGCTCGGACACCGGCGGGTCCATCCGCCAGCCAGCTGCATTCTGCGGCATCGTTGGCATGAAGCCGACCTACGGGCTGGTGAGCCGCTACGGTCTCGTAGCGTTCGCGTCCTCTCTGGACCAGATCGGGCCGATGACTCGCACGGTAGAAGATTGTGCCTTGGTGCTGGGCGCCATCGCCGGCCATGATCCCAAGGACTCGACCAGCATCCCCGGCGCCCTGCCCGACTACACCGCAGGGTTGGACGCGGGCGTCGAGGGCTTGCGCATCGGGGTCGTCCGCGAGTACTTCGGCGAGGGGATCGACCCCGATGTCGCCAAGACGGCGCAGGACGCCATCGCCACGCTCGAAGGGCTGGGTGCGCGTATCTCCGAGGTCTCGCTCCCCCACTCGCGCTCGGCGCTGGCCGTCTATTACATCATTGCACCGTCGGAGTGCTCTGCGAATCTCGCTCGCTACGATGGCGTGAAGTACGGCTACTCCGACCCTGACAGCGAAGGCATATGGGCCGCGCTGGAGGAGACGCGCCGCCACGGCTTCGGACCTGAAGTGAAGCGGCGCATCATGCTCGGCACCTACGCGCTGTCGGCCGGCTACTACAACGCCTACTACATCAAGGCGCAGCAGGTGCGTGCGCTCATCCGGCGCGAGTTCACCGAGGCGTTCGAGCACGTCGACGTTTTGGTTACCCCCAGTTCCCCCACGCCGGCGTTCGGGCTGGGCGAGAAGACCGAGGACCCACTGGCCATGCACGCAAGCGACCTCTGCAGCGTCCCGGCCAACATCGCCGGCATCCCCAGTCTGTCGGTTCCGTGCGGGCTGGTCGACGGAATGCCCGTCGGACTCCAGCTCCTCGGACCTCACCTAAGCGAGCAAACGCTGCTCAGGGTGGCTTACGCTTACGAGCAGGCCACCGGCTGGCACAGTCTGCACCCCGCGATCTAGATAGGGATCGGCGGGCTCAAGCCGGGCGTCTCTTCCAACAGGCTCGCGCCATCGACCCTTAGCACTCTCGCCTGTACCCGCGCCGCCTCGGGGACGATGCCGAGGTCAGCAGTGGTCAGCAGCGCCTGCGGGTAGGCCGCGACCTCGCGCATGACCATCTCACGACGCGCCACATCCAGCTCCGACAGTATGTCGTCCAGCAGCAGCACAGGAGGCTCACCGCGTCGCACCCAGAGGAGGTGTGCTTCGGCGAGCCGGAGGCTGAGCGCAGCCAACCGCGCCTGCCCTCGAGAGGCGTGTCGGCCAAGCTCGACGCCGTGCTGCACCAAGCGGAGGTCGTCGCGGTGAGGGCCCACTAGCGTCTGCGCGGATGCACGCTCCTGGCGGCGCGAGGCTTCAATGGCCGCGGCCATAGCGGCGGCCAGCGCATCGGGCGTGCCTGCGTCGCTCACCGGCACGGTCGCCGTGTACTCGATCTCCAGTCCGCCTCCGTCGGCGGCAAAGCGCTCATACGCTTCAGCAATCAGCGGTCCAAGCAGCGCGGTCGCCTCTAGCCGGGGTGCCAGCACAGCGGCGCCCTCGCGGCACAGCTCGCCGTCCCAGAACGCCAGCTCGTCCTCCCCTGCACGGCCCTCGCGCAGGCTGCGCAGCAAGTGGTTGCGCTGCGCCAGCACGCGTTGGTAGCGCTGTAGCGCGTGCAGGTAGTGAGCGCTGGTCTGCGACAGCAGCACGTCCAGGTAACGCCGGCGGCCCTGGGGCGAGCCGTAGACGAGCTCGATGTCATCCGCGGAGAACAGCACGGCGTTGAGCAAGCCGAGCAGCCCCGACGTTCGCTTGGCCACGCCGTTAACTCGTACGCGCTTCTGGAGCCCGCCGCCGCCACGCAGGTCTAGACCAACGCGCAGTTCCGTGTCTCCGGCGGCGTGCTCGACGCTCCCGGCCACCAGCCCAAGCCCGCTCGCCTGGGCGTCCCAGCGCACGAGCTCGCGCTCCGTCTGTGAGCGGTACGACTTACCGATGGCCAAAAGGTAGATGGCCTCGAGCAGGTTGCTCTTGCCCTGGCCGTTGTCGCCATGGACCACCGTCAGCCTCGGACCAAGGCGAACGTCGAG
The DNA here is from genome assembly GCA_963577205.1 of Dehalococcoidia bacterium. GTDB lineage: Bacteria > Chloroflexota > Dehalococcoidia > Lucifugimonadales > Australimonadaceae > CAUYXS01. The sequence continues at coordinate 11,150 of CAUYXS010000019.1, forward strand.
ATCCTCGAAGTTCCGGAAGTTGGAGAGTGTCAGCCGGCGCAGCAGCATGGCGGTGCTTATTGTAGCCGCGTCCGCGTCGCAGGGCAGGCGGCGCCGAAGGCTCCGTTGACGGTTGTCGCCGCGCGGGCCCCTCGCCGATACTATGCTATCGGCTCACCGGACCATCCTGGCGCCTGCCGGCAACCTCGTCCATGCAGCACGCACGAACAATGAGCAAAACATGGTGGTGGGCTGCGCTGCTTAGCGTTGCCCTCGTCGCCGCGTCGTGTTCCGGCGACGACCACACATCAACTCCGGCAGCTACGCCGACCTCCACGCCCGTCCCTCGGATTGACGTCGCAAAGGCAAGCACTGTCGGCAACGTAGTGTCGCTGTTGCCACAGACCGACGCTGAGTGCCTGCGGCAGGCGCTCGAGGGCTCCGAAGCACTTCTGGAAAGCGCATTCTCGTTCGACGACACTGCGTTCCCCGCGGACGTTGCCGCCGGCTGCTTGTCCAACGAATCACTGGTGCTGCTATTCGTCGGCAGCCTGGAGAACGAGGCCGGTGGCCTGAGCGACCAGACCGTGGTTTGCATCCGCGAGGCCCTTGGCGCCGTCAACCTCACCGGGCTGGCCAGCACGGCCATCTCAAATGCGGGCGACTCAAGCGCAGGCCTAGGCGCCGCCATCGGGCTGCTGCTGTGCCTGACCAAGGACGAAGCGGAGCGCGTATCGGCATCTCGGTTCCTGGGTGACAAGGCCGTGGGCCTCGGCCCTCTGTCGCTGCAAGACTTACGCTGCGTGGTCGAACGCTCCGACCTCCAGGCCCTCAGTGCCACCCTCGAACAAGTACTGGCCGGGGGGGTCCCAGGCGGCGCCACTCTCGCTGCGCTGGCCGCCTGCGCGTCAGGCCAGTGATGACCGGCGCGACGGAAGTCGAGGCCATTCTTTGGCAGCCAGGCCGGCTCAGCCTGTTGGACCAGACGCGGTTACCCGGGGAGGAGGTCTGGATCGAGACCACCGACCATGCCGAGGTTGTCCGCGCCATCCGTGAGATGCGTGTGCGCGGCGCCCCGGCCATCGGGGTAGCTGCGGCCTACGCCATGGCCCTCGCCGCAATCGCGCTTGAGTCTTCACCTCCGCCGGTGTTTCATGCGTCGCTCCATCGAGCAGCAGCTGACATCGCAAGCGCCCGCCCAACTGCGGTGAACCTTGGTTGGGCCGTCGAGCACTGCATGGAGGCAGCTGCCAGTGCGGCGAGCCCCATTGATGCTGCGAATCGCATCGCCTCCCTCGCGACGCGGCTGCACGCGGAAGACGTCGCGTCCAACAGAGCCCTGGGCCGCCACGGCGCCCCGCTCCTGCGCGACGGCGTCGGCGTCCTGACCCACTGCAACACCGGCTCGCTGGCCACGGCGGGGTACGGGACCGCCCTCGGCGTCATCCGCACGGCGTGGGAGGAAGGGAAACGCTTCCCTGTGTTCGCCACCGAAACCCGACCATGGCTCCAGGGCGCACGGCTGACGATGTGGGAATTTGCGCGCCTCGGTATCGCCGCTACACTCATCGTCGACTCGGCAGCCGCATCGCTCATACGCGGCGGCGAGATCGGTGCTGTGGTCGTGGGCGCCGACCGGATAGCGGCCAACGGAGACGTCGCCAACAAGATCGGCACCTACGCACTGGCCCTGGCCGCGGCGGCTCACGAAGTGCCCTTCTATGTCGCCGCGCCCACCAGCACCATTGACCTGGCCACGGCCGACGGTGATCTCATTCCGATCGAGGAGCGCCCGGGCGCCGAGGTCACGACTTTCGCGGGTCAGGCTGTCGCCCCTCTCGGGGCGAATGTGCGCAATCCCGCATTCGACGTGACGCCTGCCGCGCTCATCAGCGCCATCGCCACGGAACGAGGCGTGGCGCGAGCGCCGTTGGGCGAGGCGCTGCGCCGGCTCGCCACTTTCAGCGCGGTCGCGACGCCGTGACGCAGGGCGCCAGGCTTGGGATCATCGGCGGTACTGGGCTGTACGCGATGGAGGGTCTGACCGGCCTTCGCCGGGTCGAGATCGACACGCCGTTCGGTCCGCCCAGCGACGCTATCGCGCTCGGCGATCTGGACGGAACACCCGTTGCGTTCATCCCCCGCCACGGACGTAGCCATCGCCTCCCTCCCGGCGAGATCCCCTACCAAGCCAACGTGTTCGCGCTCAAGGAGCTCGGCGTCGAGCGGCTCGTCTCGGTCAGCGCCGTGGGGAGCCTGCGTGAGGACGTGGCGCCGCTCGATCTCCTCGTACCAGACCAGCTCATCGATCGCACGCGGTTGCGCCCTGCCACCTTCTTCGGCGATGGTCTCGCAGTGCACGTCTCCATGGCCGACCCTTACTGCCCTGATCTGAGCCATGCCGTCGCCGGTGCGGCCCGCGCGGAGGGTGCCACGGTCCACGAGGGTGGCACCTATGTAGTGATGGAAGGGCCTGCTTTT
>CAUYXS010000020.1:0-13602 GCA_963577205.1 Dehalococcoidia bacterium
ACCGTACCCAGAGCAGCCACTGCCACGGTCGCATAGTCGTCCTGTGTCCGCGGCAGGTACTTGAGGTAAACGCCCTTGTCGAACCGAGGCGCCGTCGGCACCAGTAACTCGACCACCAACTCACCGGGCTCGATCGCCGTCTCGTAATAATCGACGCAGAAGTCAGTCATCGGAACGACGCGTTCGCCTGCTGTCGACAGCAGCCTGACCTGCGCTCCTAGCGCTAGGAGCGCAGGTTGTGGGTCCTGGGCGGGGTCGCCGTGCGCCAGCCCACCACCCACCGTGCCCACGTTACGAATGCGCACTGTGCCCACTCGCCCGTATGCATTGGCCAACAGCGGCGCGTGCTCGCGCAACAGGGGTGAGCGCTCGACCTCGCGCTGCGTGACCAACGCCCCGATGCGCAGCACGTCACCGTCGATGGCAATACCACGCCCGTCCGTCACGCAATGCAGGCTAACCAGGTGATCCGGTTGCACCAGCGACTGCTTCATCATGAGCGTCAGCGCCGTGCCTCCCGCCATCGGCCTGGCGTCGTCGCCATACTCGCCCAGCAGCGCAGCGGCGGCGGCCAGCGTGTCCGGTGCGTGGAAATGAAACGCGTCCACGCTACTCGTCCACCATGGCCTTGGTGATGGCCTCGACGATCTGGTAGTAGCCGGTGCAGCGACAAAGGTTCCCCATCATCCATTCGCGGACTTGGGGTTCGGACGGATGCGGATTCTCGTCGAGCAGCGCCTTGGCCGCCATGATCTGGCCCGGCGTGCAGGCGCCGCACTGGAAGCCGCCGTACCGAAGGAAGGCCTGCTGAATGGGGTGCAGCCTGCCGTCCGCCGCCACGCCCTCGATGGTCTCGATCGCCGCGCCGTCCGCCTGGGCGGCCAGGGTAATGCACGACGCGACCATGGCGCCGTTCATGATGACCGTGCACGCGCCGCACACGCCGACGCCGCATGCCTCCTTCGTTCCGGTGAGCCCGCAGTCGTAGCGCACCAAGTCAACAAGGGTCCTATACGGCGGGACCTCGGCCTCGTACGCTTGGCCGTTGATGCTCAACTGGATGTGGACGGTGGGTGGTGCTGAAGGCATGGAGGACTCTGCTATGCTCGCGCCGCCGCATGCTATCGCAGCTGACCGAACCAGGCCAGCGCAGGCCACGGAGGCCCACCATGAGCACCCACGCCCCCGAATCCATTGGCACCCCCACACCCCGCGCGGACGGCGTCGAGAAGGTAACCGGCGCTGCGCTGTATGCCTCCGACGTCCGGCTGCCGGGCACGCTGTGGGGCAAGACGCTCCGCAGTCCTTACGCCCACGCTCGCATCGTTGCCATCGATACGTCCAAAGCCACCGCCGTGCCTGGCGTCCACGCCGTGCTAACAGGGTCTGACCTCGGCAACGCAACCTACGGGCGACGCATCGTCGACGTGCCAGTGCTGGCGCGCGGCGTCGTGCGTTTCGTCGGGGAGCAGGTCGCAGCCGTGGCAGCCGACGACGAGGACATCGCCCAGCGCGCGCTGCACCTCATCGATGTTGAGTACGAGGAACTGCCCCCTGTACTCGACCCGGTCTCCGCCATGGCCCCCGACGCCCCGCTCCTGCACCCCGGAGTGGTCGACTACCCCGGCCTTCCCATTCCCCTCGACGCGCCGTCAAACGTGCTGCACCAGACCAGCTGGGGCAAAGGCGACCTCGAGGCGGGCTTCGCCGCGGCCGAACTCATCGTCGAGAACACCTTCACGACACCGACCGTCCACCAAGCCTACATGGAGCCGCACTGCTGCCTGGTCGACATCGACACTGACGGCCGAGTGCAAGTCTGGGCACCGGCGAAGGCGCCCTACAGTGCAAAGGCCCAGATCGCCCATGCCATCAGCCTTCCGCCGGAGCAGATCGTCCTCAACCCCGTGACCATCGGCGGCGACTTCGGGGGCAAGGGCTCGCCAATGAACATTCCATTGACCTACTTTCTGGCGAAGGCGGCCGGGCGGCCGGTCCGAATGGTCTTCGATTACTTCGAGGAGTTCATGGCCGCGAACCCACGGCACCCGTCCATCGTCACGATGCGAACGGGGGTCAGGCATGACGGGAGCATCACAGCGCACAGCGCGAACGTTATCTTCGACAGCGGCGGCTACGCAGGCTTCAAGCCGCTGGGCTTCCTGCCGGGAGCGGCCGGTGCCGCGGGCCCCTATCGGATGGACAGCGCCCGCATCACCGCATCGATGGTCTACACCAACAACGTGCCCTGCGGTCACATGCGCGGCCCCGGCGAGCCTCAGGCTATCTTCGCGGTCGAGTCGCAGATGGACTGCGTCGCCCGGGCCATCGCGTTCCGCCGCAAGAACCTGATCGTCGACGGCGACGAAACACCGGTGGGACGCAAGCTCGAGGAGCTTCGAGGCGTGGAGACGCTCGAAGCCGCGGGCGAGGCCGCGGGCTACCATGATCCGAAGCCCGCCAACGTCGGTCGTGGCGTCGCCCTAGGGGACCGCACGCCCGGCGGCGGCGAGACCTACGCGTGGGTCACGCTCGACGGCGACGGCACCGTGGTCGTGTCGACGACCATCTTCGAGCAAGGTAGCGGCAGCTACACTACGCTCCAGCAGGTGGTCGCGGACCAGCTGGGCCTATCCGCCGAGCGCGTCGCCTATCGCGTGCGGGACACCGACACGGTGTCCTTCGACTCTGGCGTGGGAGGGAGCCGGGTCACGCGGGTTGGCACCCAGGCCGCCTTCGCAGCCGCCGAAGACGTCAAGCGCAATGCCTGCCAGTTGGCCGCCAAGCTGCTGGGCTGGCCCTTGGAACAGCTAAGCTTAGAGGGCGACTCTATCGTTCGCGCGGACACCGGCGAGGCGCAGCCATGGGCGCCGCTGGTCACGCGCGCCGGCGAAGCCATCACCGGCAGCGCGCACGTTCAGGACACGGCTCCATCACCTATCGTCGGCTTTACCTGCCAAATCGCCGAGGTCGCGGTCGATACCCAGACGGGCGAGGTCTCGCTGCTCAGGCTCACGACGGCTCACGACACCGGTCGCATTATCAATCCGATGGGGCACCAGGGCCAGATCAACGGCGGCGTGCAGCACGGCGTCGGCTACGGAATGATGGAGGAACTGATCATCGAAGACGGGCGGGTGACGACGCTGTCGTTCGGTGATTACAAGATCCCGACGGTGGCTGACATGCCCGAGCTGCGCACGGTACTGCTCCAGAGTGACAGCGGCGTTGGTCCCTACAAGATCAAGGGCATCGGCGAAAACCCCAATGCTCCGACCGCCGCCGCCATCGCCAACGCGGTGGCCGACGCATGCGGCGTACGGATCGCGGATCTGCCAGTCACCGCCGAGAAGGTGTACCGCGCCCTCAGCGGCACCAACTAGAGCCGGGCGCGCCGGAACAGCAGGTAACGAACCCCCAAGATCGTGCCCAGAATGAACAGGATGCTGAGCACTGTCCCCGCCTCGGCCGCCCCTGGCGGTCCGCCTCTGAAGCGCCCTAGTCCCGTCCCGAAGGTCGGGTCGTTGAAGCCCAGGTAGCGGATCAGGGTCGACTCCCGCACCGCGAACACGAAGAAGATCGTCCATGAAATCGATATCGCGGGCGCCAGCATGGGAATCGTGACGCGGCGTAGGGTCGTGAAAGGAGACGCGCCGCTGGTGGCCGACACTTCCTCCATGTCCTTGCCTACCTGCCGCATGGCCGCGTTGGTGATGCGGTACGGGATTGCCAGCCGGTATGCCAGCGCATAGGTCACGCCGATCAGCGAGCCATACAGCGGTATTCCCCGGATCGTTAGGAAGAGCGTGAGAAACGCCACGCCCGCCAGGGCCGCGGGTATGACCAGGGACGAGGTCGCCAGCAAGTCCAGGCCGTTCTTCCATGGCCCCGCCCTGGAGCGGACCACCGTCCACGCCACGAGAACGATGACGATCGTCCCTAGTGTCGCGCTGCCTATGGACATCACGGCGCTGTTGAACAGCGCATCGAGGAATCGCGAGCTGGTCAGCTGAGCCCAGTAGCCTGACAGCCCTGCCCGGAAACTGCCCTGGACCAAGCGATACCCAGGGACCCCCCAAGTGAGCGCCAGGTAGGCAAGAACGAAACCCACGGTGGGCAGGAACCAGTAGCCCAGCTCCAGCTTCGGCGCGCGCATGCTGTTGCCCGTGATCGTCGCGTACTTGGCGGTGTGGCGCGTGGTGAGGGCGTAGACCGCGAACAGCACGAACAACGTCACCATACCCATCACCGCATAGGCCGAGGCCAAGCCGAATCCAGTGTAGCTACCGTCCGCACTGTTGAGCGCAGCCCAAATGCGGAAATTGAAAAGCGACACCTTGCCGGCTCCCCCAAGCAGGAACGGGACCAGCGTGGAGTCCAGCGTAAGCCACACGGCCAACACCACAGCGGTGAAGACGCCGGGGAAGAGCAGCGGGGCGGTGACTCGCCGTAGCGTCCCCCAATGTCCCGCGCCGGATGCCCGGCTCGCCTCCTCCATGGCTCCATTCTGGTTACGGAGAATCGCCGCCAGGACTAGAAAGACAATGGGGGTCAGCAGCAGGCCCTGGAAAACGATCATCATCTGAATGTTATAAGGGTCGATCGGCCCTCTCGTGATGTCCAGGTTCAGCGTCTCGCGGAGCCAAATATTGACCTGGCCAGTCCGCGGCAGAAGGTGCTCCAACCATGCATTGGTCATGGTGCTTTGCGGGATCAGGAACGGGACCAGCACGAGGATAAAGATGGCGTTGGGGAACGGAATGTCTGTCCGCTCGACGATCCAGGCCAGCGCGAAACCGAGGACCACAGAGATGGTGGCAGCGCCCGCGACGTAGAAGAAGGTGTCGCGCCCCAGCCTATACAGCCCGCCCTGGGTTGCCGCATCCTGAAAGTTGCTGGTCGTGAAGAACGCCTGGCTCTCGAAGGGAAGCGACCCAATGGGGCCGCGAACCGCGGCGAAGATTAGCATCAGCATCGGCACCGCCACGAGCGCCGTGAGGCCGACCCCGGCCAGGGCCGCAATCGGCCGTTGTCCGGCCGGCAGGAACCATCGGCTTCCAACCGCGGCCGGTGCCGGCCGGGCCATTACCTTTGGTTGGTCGATGCTCGCCAATCCACTCCCCTCTTGTGCTCGCCGCAGTCCCCGCGGGAGCATACGTGACTACACCTCCATACGCCCCTCGGCCGCAGAGGTCATATCGTCCCCAAGCACCGATCCAGCAGGTAACGGCGTGCTTCCTGCCTCGCAATCGTTGCTTGACGGAGTAGGTGAATTAGTGTATCAAGGCGCTGTTCCGCGCGAAAGCGGTCGCTCAAGACGAAGGCGACGGTGCAGCCCGAAGGAGGCGCCCAGCCTTCGTTTCGTTTTCCACAGTAGGTTTGAACCGCGGGCACCTTGGGGAGGGACAATGCTAACCGTTGATGGACTCGTCAAGATCTACAAAACGGACTACGGGGATGTCCAGGCCGTCAAGGGCGTTAGCTTCGAGGTGGGCGACCGGGAGATCGTGACGCTGCTGGGCCCTAGTGGCTGCGGCAAGACCACGATGCTGCGGTGCGTGGCCGGGCTCGAGAAACCTGACGGCGGCGACATCTATATCGACAACTCGCCCGTCTTCCGTACCGAGGGCGGCACCAACGTGCCCACGCACTCGCGGCCCATCGCCATGGTCTTTCAGTCTTACGCTATCTGGCCGCATATGTCGGTGCACGAGAACGTCGCCTACCCACTCAAGGTCGGCAAGAAGAAGTTCAGCAAGAGCGAGATATCGGACCGTGTGCACGCAGCGCTAACCACCGTTCGAATCCCCGAGCTGGCTGACCGCAGCGCGACCATGCTCTCTGGCGGCCAGCAGCAACGAGTTGCGGTGGCCCGCGCCCTCGTACGCGAGCCCAAACTCCTGCTGTTCGACGAGCCGCTCTCGAACCTAGACGCTAAGCTCCGTGAGGACATGCGCCTAGAGTTCAAAGAGCTCTTCCAGCGGCAGGGCCTCTCCGCTCTCTACGTGACGCACGACCTCCTGGAGGCACTCGTGCTCTCCGACCGCATCGTGGTTATGAACACCGGCGTCATTGCCCAGGTCGGCAGCCCTCGCGACGTCTACCAGGCGCCGCGCGACCAGCACGTTGCTGATTTCATGGGCGCCGGCAACGTACTCGATGGCACCGTCACAAAGGTCGAGGGCGAGCTGGTTACGGTTGATGCCGGGTTCGGCGGGCTAGTTGGAACCTCAGTTGGCCTCACCCTGTCCTCTGGTCAGTCAGTCATCATCGCCATCAGGCCCGAGGGCATCGAGCTCACCCACGAGGCTCGTCCCGGTTCCTTCGAGGTCTTGGTACACACCGGCGCGTTCCTCGGCAGTTCCATGGAGTACCTAGTAGAGGTCAGCGGACACATGCTCCGCGTCCGGACCCCACCGACCGGCGAGCAATTCAATCAGGACGACAACGTTCACCTCAGCATTCTGCCTGAGGCCGCGGTCGTCATTCCGTCCTCGAAGTAGAAACACCACCTCGACACAGCCAAGCGGGCCCGCTGCTAACGCGCGGGCCCGCTTTCATACCGTGGGGCGTGGGGCGCTACCTTGGGCCAAAAGGCAGGCCACCCGGCCAAGGTAGCCGTGCGGGGGGCTGCCAACATGGACCTCGTCGTGTCCGCCTCTCACCTGCCGTTACCCGGCGAGACCCTTCGCGGCGACGCATTCGTGATGACCCCGGGCGGCAAGGGGGCCAACCAGGCCGTGGCGGCGGCACGCATGGGCGCGCGCGGCTTTCGTCGGGCGGACGGGCGGCCCCGACGCCTACGGACACGAGCTTCGCGACGCGCTGACAGCTGATGGCATCGACGTCAGTGGCCTCGCCTGCGATGGCGTCGCGCCAACCGGCGTCGCGCTCATCACTGCGAGGCTGAACGGCGACAATACCGTCATCTCGGTACCGGGTGCCAACGGCCGCTGCGACGACACGCAGTTTCACCGACTGGATGCGCTGCTCGAGACGGCGAGGGCGCTCATGCTCCAGCTTGAGGTGCCCGTCGCCAGCAGCATCGCCGCGGCTAGGCGCGCACACAACGCCGGCTTATTCGTCGTCCTCGACCCGACCCCTGCCGCATCGCTGCCTGTGGACACCTACCCCCTTTTCGACTGCCTGACGCCCAACGCGACCGAGGCTGCCGCGATGGTGACGATGGGCGCGCAGGGCGTCTGCTATGCGACACCGATTGGCTCCCGGCCTACGTTGTCGACGCCGTGGACAGCGTCGCGGCCGTCGACGCCTTCGCGGGCGCGCTCACGGTGGCCCTCGCCGAGGGCCTTGGGCTTCGGGATGCGGCACGCTGGGGCATGGCCGCCGGAGCCCTGTGTACGACCAGTCGCGGAGCCCAGATTGCCATGCTGACGCGCAACGAAGTCATGGCGCTCCTAGCTCAGTAGGATCAGTTCCCTCACCCAGATCTCCGCTTACATTCGTCGGTGCTGAGGCGCTCGAACGTGCACCACCCACTTTCCCTTCGGCGCGTTCACTCCTTCGCCTCGCTCAAGGGCCGCGAAGGACGGCTGGCACCGTGTTACGATGCCGGGGCTCTCCCCCTCGCCCACGGACGCCTAGTGACCATCCCAGACAGTGCCCAAACCCCGCATCCTCGCATTTTCTTCGGCTGGTGGATCGTCGCCGGCACCTGGGGACTCCAGGCTATACAGGGCTCGCTGCTCTTCCTGTCGTTCGGGGCTTACTTCACTCAGCTCGAGGCTACGTTCGGCTGGAGCCGCACCGCGCTCTCCGGCGCGTTCTCCTTGTCCCGCGTCGAGAGCGGCCTGCTGGGGCCTCTCCACGGCTACTGGGTAGACCGCTACGGCCCTCGCCTCGTGCTGCAAGTGGGCACGGTGATCTTCGGCATCGGATTCTTCATGCTGAGCAGGATCGACACCCTGTGGCAGTTCTACGTGGCCTTCCTCGTCATCGCCATCGGCGCCAGCCTGGCCGGCTTCCTCACCCTTAACACCGCGCTAGCCAACTGGTTTATTCGGCGCCGCGCCCGGGCCATGAGCATCGCCCAGACCGGGCTTGGAGCGGCAGGCATCTTCGCCGTGGGTGTCGCGTGGCTGCTCGAGACCTACGGGTGGCGGACCACCTTCGTCATCGCTGGTGTCCTGATTCTCGTGATCGGCTTGCCTCTCTCCACGTTATTCCATCACCGGCCGGAGGACGTGGGGCTGCTGCCTGATGGCCGTCTGCCCGAGGATGACCTTCGCCAGGTCGGTGACAACACCGCGACCCGCTACCTAAGCGACGAGGTGGACTTCACTTTGCGCGAGGCCATGCGCGACCGGTCGTTCTGGTTCATCTCGCTTGGGCACGGAGCCGCACTCTTCGTGGTTGCGGGACTCCAGGCGCACCTAGTGCTACACCTGCAGGACCTTGGTTGGACTCTCACCGGGGCGGCTGCAATCATCCCGTTGCTGACCCTCACCAGCGTGGTAGGCCAGCTGGCCGCCGGCGCCTTCGGAGACCGCTACAGCAAGCGCATGATCGCTGCGGTTGCCATGCTCGGCCACGCGGCGGCGATGTTCCTGCTCAGCTTCAGCGACGCCAGCCCGGCTATTGTCGCCGCGGCGATCGTCCATGGGCTCGCCTGGGGCGCACGCGGACCGCTCATGACGGCCATCCGGGCCGAGTACTACGGCCGTCGGAACTTCGCGAAGATCATGGGCACCTCTTCTCTTATCGTGCAACTCGGCACGGTCATCGGTCCTCTGTTTGCGGGCTACGTCTTCGACCAAACGGGGAGCTACCAGCTCGCGTTCCTCACTCTGGGATCTCTCACCGGCGCAAGCTCGATCTTCTTCGTGCTCGCCCGGCGTCCGGCGCTGCCCCAGCGGCTACGTGCGGCAGCAGAGGCGAGGGAACTCACCTAGTCCACAGACAGGCGCTTGACTGTCTTTTGCGTCGTGCCTATGGTGGCCGAACGCTGCGCGACATCGGAGGTTTCCTATGGACTCAGCTCTACGTGAGAATCAAGCGTCGGCGGCCACGGATGCGAGTGACACGCCGTACAGCCGCGCGGTCACCGGCTTCAAGAACTATTGGTACCCCATCCTCGACGAGCGCTCGGTGGGACGGCGGCCCAAGCGCATGGTGTTACTGGGCGAGCCCATCGCGCTGGTTCGCCGCGGCAAGCGCATCTACGCCGTGCAAGACGAGTGTCCCCACCGCGGCGCGCGCCTGTCGCTGGGTAAGGACGAGTTCCCCGGCACCGACACTCTGGCCTGCCGGTTCCACGGCTGGACCTTCGACCTGAAGGACGGCCGCTGCGTCGCCGCGCTAACCGACGGGCCCGACAGTCCCGTCGTGGGCAAGGTGCGCGTACGGACATTCCCAGTTGAGCAGCGCAAGGGCATTGTGTTTCTGTGGATGGGCCGGGGCGCACCCGTTCCGCTGGAGGAGGACATCCCTGCGCTCCTGCTGCGTGAGGACACGAAGGTAAAGGTCCGCTACCGTCAGGTGTACGGGAACTGGCGCCAGCACGCCGAGGGCTCAGCGGGTGGACACTTCTTCATGCTCCACCGCGACGCCATCGCGCTCCTCAACCACCGCCTGGGCGCCTACAACGCAACCCCGCGCGCCGAGCTCCAGGAGTACGACCCGGTCGACAAGCGCATGTACCTGCTGGAGACTAACGCCGACTTCACTTGGGGAGCCGACTACCTAGGCCTGGGGAACTGGCCGCCGCAGCGCCCGTGGCGCCGCAGCAAGCCGCCCAACAGGCGCGCCGCCCGTGGCACCTCGACCGAGGTGCAGGGCATCAAGCACATCGGGATCAGCCTCCCCGGCTTCCTGCGCGTGCGCCATTTCCCGCAGAACGGCGCGGTCTACTACGAGTGGTACATCGCCATCGATGCGCACCACTACTTCTACATGCAACTGAGCGGCCACTGGCCCAAGAACATCCTGCATCGTGCCTGGATCAACCTCTGGTACAACGCGTGGGCCGGGCCCATGCGGAAAGGGCACTTCAACAACCAAGACAAGAGCGTGGTCCAGGAAGGGACGGACTTCGAAGACCGCCAGGGCGTGCATAGGCCCACGCCCCTCTTTAGGCCCGACGTTTTCCCTCGCAGGTGGATCCAAATGTGCAATGCCTACGCGCGCGGCGAGGGGTGGAAGGTCACTGGCCAACAGGCGCCTGGCAAGGTGAAAGCCGAGGAGATACCTCTCTTCGCCGGCGCGTCAGATACCGAGCCGCTCGGACAGTAGTCCGCCCGTACGTCCTCTGGGCGCTTCACACTCAACGATGGTCGGCGGCCTCGACCCTAGCTACGAGATCGACCCGGACGAGCTTGCCACGGGCCAGACAGCCATGGAGGTAACGGCGACCGCGCCGCGGCGGCCACGGCTATAACTACTGCGGGGGTCGTATACACACCACTCGTTGATACTACGGCGGCGGTCAGTACCGCGATTCCGTAGAGGCTATGACCTGATCTCTTCTCGCATGAACTTGGTGTAGGAGACAGCGATCAAGGAGGCGGCCAGCGAGAAGACCACCGTGATGTGGGGCCAAACCAATTGCAGGCTCTGGCTCGCGGATATCGGCGTCGCTTCGAGCCGGTCGAACTGCGCGGCCCGCTCGAGCCCGAGCACTCCAGTGAAGCGAACGTCCGGGTTGAGCAGCGTTTGAGCCGCCTCATTGAACAATTGGCTCGGCGAGATTCGGGACAACCACAACTGCCAATTCGCGTGGTCCACCTTCTGCTGGGCTGTTTCGATGGCTGGCACTATGAGGTCCGCCAGTGCGGGAGCGACCAGCAACGCGATGAGGAAGGTGGACAGCAGCCACAGCCCCAGCGACACCAGCGCCGATGTCACGGCATTCCTGAAGAAGATGGAGCAGGTCATGGCCAGCGCTAGCCAAAATGCCAAGTAAACGACAGAGAGGACCCCGAAGCCGAAGAGTCGAACTACCTCTTCGCTCCGAGGCGAGTAGCCCATAACGAACATGGCCAACCCCACGATCGCAAGGATCATGGCCACCAGCACGATAGTCAGCGTCACCAGCCCCGCGAGAAACTTGCCGTTGAACACGTCGTCGCGGTGAATCGGCTGTGCCAGCAAACGCGACAGGGTGCCCTGCGCTCGCTCGCTGTTGATGGCATCAAAGCCCAATGCAATCCCGATCAACGGGCCGAAGAAGCCGATGTAGAACAGCACGGGCGGAAGCACGCCGCTAGAGGAGGTGAAGGTACGCAGGAACAGGAACTCGTTGGAGGTCACGGAACTGCCATCGACCTCGCGGGCGAGAATGAACAACCCCCACAGCACCCCGACCACGATCAGGAACAGCGTGAGGAGGAATCGGCGTCGGCCCAGGTGGTCGCCGAGCTCTTTCCAAAAGATGGCGGTCACGCCCGCGCCTCTTCGGGTTGGAAGTAGCGCAGGTATATCTCTTCCAGCGTACGGTTGCGGGATCGCACCTCCAGCGGCGTCGCGCCGTTGGCGAGCACTGTCTCCGCGATCCGCGCTCGCACATCCTCGGTGCTCGCGACGCTGATGACCCGGCCGGTGGCCTCGCAGCGCGTGACGCTAGGGAGTGCGCGCAGCGCTGTCAGTACCGCGTCAGTGGTCACATCGACCTCAACCTGTACCTCGAAGCCCCCTCCCTCTTGCCTCGCCGTCAGTTGCTCAATGGTGCCTTCGAGCACCATCTTGCCTTGGGACATGATGCCGACGCGGGAGCAAACCCGCTGCACGTCCTCGAGCGCATGAGACGAGAGGAAAACAGAGATATTCTGGTCGTGAGCCATTTGCTCGATCAGCCTCAGGAGCCACTGAATGCCCGCCGGGTCGAGTCCAAGCGTCGGGTCATCAAGGATCACCAACCGTGGGTCCTTCAGAAGTACGTCGGCCAACCCCAGTCGCTGGCGCATGCCCCGCGAGTAGTGCGCGACCTGCTGGTTCGCTGCATCATGCAGCTGAACCGTGTCCAGCAGCCCAGCCACGCGCCCTTCGGCCTCGCGGCGTTTGATTCCATTCAGTTCTGCCGTATAGAGCAGGTTCTGGCGCCCAGTCAGGTCGCCGTAGAAGCCAACGGACTCAGGTAAGTACCCGACCTGCCGCTTCACCGCAGTCGGGTTGCGGGTCGGGTCGTGGCCCATGACTGACACGGTGCCCGCCGTCGGTTCCGTCAGCCCGAGGATCATCAAGATGGTCGTGCTTTTCCCCGAGCCGTTTGGCCCCAAAAAGCCGTAGACCTCGCCCTCCTCAAGACGCAGGTCCAAGCCCTCGACGGCACGCAAATTGCCGTAGCGCTTAGACAGTCCGTGCGTTTCGACCAGCGGGCCTGTCATCGCCTGCCTAACCGCAAGAAGAGGCCGCCCAGGCCGCCCAAGACCGCCACCACGATGGCGATGCCCAGCCAGCCCCAGATGGTCGACTGCGAGACGGTCACGCGGAGCGCAACCTGGCGGAAGTCCTGCGGGCTGCTGGCGGTCACGTTGACGAAGTAGTCGCCGGGAATCGCATCGGGGTCCGGGGTGATCACCGCGGCCACCGGCAGAAACTCAGACACATCAATGGTGGCGATCGTGGATTCGGCGAACGTGATCACCCAGCCATCGGGCGCATCAGCGATCAGCGACACGCTGTCGAGCACCCCGGTGCCGGTGTTGCCGACCACCAAGCCGACGGTCGTCGGGTCGCCCGCCGTGGCGTCAACATTCAGGCGAGTGGCGGCCGTCTGGAGCAGAATGTCACCTCGGCCGGTTACTTCCACTTGGAGGTCGATGGCCGCCGAGAAATCCTGGTTAGAAACCATCACCGGAATCGTATACGTGCCGGCCGTCTCGAACGTCGCCGGCCGCACGCGTACGTTCACTCGCTGCAGGCCGTTGCTCACCGGGGCGACGCTGGATATCAGCCGCTCGTCGCCAAAGGCCGGGCGGAATTGCACGGTCCAGTTCAGCGGCGCCTCGGCGCTCAGGTCGAAGGAGGCATCGGCCCCAGTCCGGTTGCGTATGCCGATCTCGAACTCGAACTGACTCGTCGCGGGGCCCCTCAGAAAAGGAAATGTCGAGGTCAGTTCGATGTCTCCGGCCGTGACCGGCTCTCGCTCCCCAATGATCAAGGAGAAGGTCGCGGAGTCGTACAGCACGTTCCCGTCACGGGAGAGGACGCGCAGAGTGAACTCGTACGTTCCCGCGTCGGTGTCGATGGAGGGGTGGATACGCAGGCGCGGCGCCTGGACGTTCGAACCGGACCCTTCCGCGCCGCCAAACGGCTCGAGGGCCAGTTCGTTGATCCGGTAGGCGAAGAACCGCTGCCAGACCTGCACGTCCCAGCCGGCCGGAACGCCTTCGAGCTCGAATCGAACGATGCGCCGGGACGAGGCGTGGTTGACCAGCTGGAGGTCGATGTCGCTATCGTCATCGACGAAATCTGGTTGGATGGCACGGAATGCCGCGATCAGTGTCACGTCCTCCGGCGAGGACGAGTCGGTGTCGGGCTGCGCCAGCGCGGTCCCCGCGCCAACTAGAGCGATTGCCATCGTCAGCAGGGCCAATATCACCGTTCGTGTGAGCGTTCGCACAGTTCATCTTCCCCGTCGGTTGA
>CAUYXS010000021.1:0-13273 GCA_963577205.1 Dehalococcoidia bacterium
CGTCCCGGTGCGGCGACCGTCGCCCGGCGTTACTTCGTAGCACCGCGGTATCAGTCCAGCACTTCGCTGCCGGTCATGAAAGCGACGGAGGGGTAGATCCCGTCCCGCGAGAAGGGCCGGTGTAGAATCGGCCTCGCGATGACTACCCGGGACACGGCGCAACAGGGCGAGCTTTTCGCCAACGCAGAAGCCGACGGGCCATTCGCTGGCTTGACCGGGCCTGCCGACGCGGCGAGCCCAGTCAAGCCAGCGAACGGCAGGAAGCCCCGATTGGTGCTGCTGGACGGCCACGCCATGGTCTTTCGCGCCTTCTTCGCCCTCTCGCGTGAGCACCCCATGACGGTCAAGCAGACCGGTGAGCGCGTCGAGGCTGTCTACAGTTTCATTTCGACGCTGTTCAAAGCCATCAACAATCTGCATCCGACGCACTTAGCCATCGCCTTCGATCCGCCGGGCGGGACCTTCCGTCACGACGACTACTCCGAGTACAAGGCCAACAGGCCTCCGACTCCCGACGAGTTCCCTCACCAGCTCGACCGCGTCAAGCAGGTGGTGAAGGCCATGGGTATGCCGATCTACGAGGTGACTGGGTACGAGGCAGACGACGTGCTCGGCTCTATCGCCCACCTCAGCGACGAACAGGGGATCGAGACAGTCATTTTCACCGGCGATACCGACACGCTCCAGTTGGTCTCGCCGCACGTCAGTGTGCTGATTACCTCGGGTTTCGGTGACCAGCGCACCTACGACGAAGCAGCGGTGCGCGAGCGCTACGGCGGCCTCGAGCCCCGGCAGCAGATCGACGTGAAGGCACTCGAGGGTGACCCGTCGGACAACATCAAGGGCGTGCCTGGCGTGGGCCGCAAGACGGCCATCAAGCTCATCCAGGATCACGGAAGCGTCGAGGGGATCTACGAGCGCATCGACAAAGTTTCCCCTCCTCGGATCCAGGGACTGCTGCGCGAGCATGAGGCGGCGGCCCGCAAGAGCAAGTACCTAGTCACCATCGTGACCGACATGACGACCGGCTTCTCCATGGACGACGCCCACTTCGGCGACTACCGGCGAGAAGACCTCGTCGCCCTCTTCCGCGACCTCGGATTCGGCTCACTGGTCGAGCGCATCCCGGTGCTCGGCGACGAGAGCACGCCACCACCGGCTCTCTCGTCGTCAGCCCCGGTCCCGACGGAACAGGCGGCGCTGGTCGGTGCGCCGAACACCGCCACGACAGTCGTCGATACTGCCACGGGCTTCAAGGCGATGCTCGATGCGCTGGCAGCGGCCGAGGCCGTGTCGATCGCGACCGAGTCCAGCGCCGGCAATCCCATGGAGGCGGACCTAGCGGGCATCGAACTCGCCATCGAGCCGGGTCACGCCTACTACGTGCCGGTGGGCCACGCCGAAGGCGGCCAGCTCCCGCTCGCCACGGTGCTCCATGGTCTGCTCCCGCTGCTCGGCGCGCCGAAGATGGCGCTGGTCGGGCACAGCCTCAACCACGATCTGACGCTGCTCGCCCGCCACGGCCTCGCGATGAAGTCGGTGCGGGTTTGTTTCGACACGATGCTCGGGGCCCATCTACTTGGCGAACGCGGCCTCGGGCTGAAGCAGCTGGTGCTGGCGCGGCTGGGCTTCGAGATGACGGCGGCCGCCGAGCTCACCGGCACTGGACGCAAGCTGGTCCCACTCAACCAGCTGCCCATCGCCGACGTCGCTGCCTACGCTGGGGCCAAGGCCGACATGGCGCTGCGGCTCAAGGCGCTGATCGAAAACGAGCTGGACGAGCGCAGCCTGGCCGTGGCTCGCGACATCGAACTCCCACTAGTCCCGGTCATTGTACAGATGCAAGTGGAGGGCATCGCGCTGGACGCAAGCGTACTCGAAGAGCTCGACGACCAGCTGCGCGTGGCCATCGCGCAGGCCGAGGCCGCGATCTACAGCGACGTGGGGCACGAGTTCAACATTGGTTCGCCTCAGCAGCTCTCTGACATTCTGTTCAAGGAGTTGCACCTGCGACCAGGGAAACGGACGCAGACCGGGTACTCCACGGACGCGAGCACGCTGGAGGCCCTCGTTGACACTCACTCGGTCATCCGTCACATCCTCGAATACCGCGAGCTGACCAAGCTCAAGTCGACCTACGTGGACGCGCTCCCGCAGCAGGTCAACTCGCGAACCCACCGCATCCACACCACTTTCAACCAGGCGGGCGCGGCAACGGGACGGCTGGCCAGCAACGACCCGAACCTCCAGAACATACCGGTGCGCACCGAGCTCGGCCGGCGCGTGCGCAAGGCCTTCGTCGCCGAGCAGCGTCCCGAATGGACGCTGCTCGCCGCGGACTACTCCCAGGTCGAACTGCGAGTGCTCGCCCACCTGTCGGGAGACCATGCGCTGATCGAGGCCTTCGAGCGGGGCGAGGACATCCACACCTCCACCGCTTCGATGGTCTACAAGGTACCGCTCGAAGAGGTGACGGGCGACATGCGCCGCCTAGCCAAGGTCATGAACTTCGGCGTCATCTACGGGCTCAGCGCCTTCGGTATTGCCAATCAGACCGAGCTGACCATGGAGGAGGGCACCCAGTTCATTGACACCTACCTTGGCACCTACCCGCGGGTGAAGGAGTACCTGGAAGAGACGATCCACAGGGCGAGGGAGATGGGCTATGTCGAGACCATGCTCGGCCGGCGACGCTACGTCCCGGAGATCACTTCATCGAACCGCAACTTACGGCTGGCGACGGAACGAATCGTAGTGAACATGCCAGTGCAGGGCACTGCAGCCGACATCATTAAGGCGGCGATGATCGACGTCGCGGCTCGCCTTGATGACGAAGGGCTGAACACCAAGATGCTCTTGCAGGTTCACGACGAGCTGGTGTTCGAGCTGCCAGTGATCGAGGAGGCCCGGCTCCGGGCGCTGCTGGAGGAGATCATGCCCGCGGCGCTTGACCTGGTCGTCCCTCTGAAGATCGACATCAAGACCGGCCCCTCGTGGGGCGACATGGAAGTGGCTCTGCCTTCTTAGCACGGCCGCCGACAACCGAGGCACCGCCTCAGACAGGGACACATGGGCGCGGCGATTCGATCCGTAAAGAACGGGAAAGAGAAGCCGGGCCGGAAGGACAACTTCAAGCTCGTTATGGTGCTAGGAGGCTCGTGCTTTCACGCCAAGCACATTCCAAGTTCGTTAAACCTGTCTTCTCCTGATCAGGTTCCTGCGGTGCTCGACCGCGAAGACGAGATCGTCGTCTACTGAACAGGCGTTACTTGCCCTGCCTCGTAGGTTGCATACCAATGCCTTACATTCGGTAGACCAACATTCGCCGGTACCCGATGGCCTTGAGGACTGGGGACTGGCTTGCTTCTCTTTCTAGGGGAGATGGTCCACTAACGAGAATTCAAGCTTCCGTTGTCCTCTAGAGTAGCTACGCTCAGAACAACACAGGCTTAGGGGCCGAGGGCCCTAGTCGGCCGCTTCGATCTGGCGCTCCAGGTCCTCGACGGCAGGGAAGTCTTGGTCCATGAGCCGGTAGCAGCGCTCGACCAGCAGCCGGGCCATGGACTCGCCAGCCGGCGTCATGTCCCGCGCGGCCAGGCGCACCCGGCCAACCCAGAAGTGCTCCGGCAGCAGACCCTCCAGCGCCATCATCGCCGTGTCGGACTCGCCAGCCAAAGCCTCGTCGCCATTATCCGTCGCAAAGCGCAGCGTCCCTACCAGCTTGGCCAGCTCCGCGACGCGGTCGCGCTCGGTGAGCAGTTCGAACAACACACGGTGTACGTCGGAAGACTCCACGGCATCGGTCTCGCGGTTTGCCTCTGCCACGGCGACGACGGGGACCACTTCGACGCTAGCTCGGTACATCGCACTGTACTCCTGGACAGCTTCTGCCGTGGCCTGCATGGCCGCGGCGATGTCGTCAACCGAGATGTCGCCTCCCCCGATGAGATCGTCGCCACGGAGTCGGGATAACCGCTCCAGGGCCGGGACCCGCATTTCCTCGGGCATGGGCGGGGCAGCGAAGGCCTCGAGCCCTTCACCCATCGCCTCGCCTGCCAGTCCGCCAAACTGGGCAGCCATGAGCGGTGGCAAATACTTACCGATGTCCATCTTGATGGGCAGCACCAGCACGTAAGTGGCCACGAACCGGTTGCCGTCGCGATCGCGGAAGTAAAGCAAGGCGTGACCGCGCGGCGCTGCGGGGTCGCCAATGTCGAATGTCAGAGCCATGCGCGCATTATACGAACGTCCAGCATTGAGGATATGGGAGTCAGCCAGCATAATACCCGCGTTCACGCACCAACCGGAGAACCCGCATGAGCGACGACCTTCGTCACATCGTTACACCCAAAGGTTGGCACCGCTCAATGGTTAGGAGGGCCGCGCAGGCTGCCCTCCTGTTTGGCCTATGGGTGGCACTCTCCGGCAAGTTGGATGCGCTCTTCCTGACCGCCGGGGCCATCTCCGTCATCGTGGTTGTGGTGATCACCGAGCTCGTCTTTCGCCGCAGCGAGGTGGCGGGCTTTGGGTTGGCGCCCAGCAACGTAGCCTGGCTGCTAAGGATGCTCGTCAAGTTCGTGGCGGGAGTCCCGCTAATGGCCTTCGAGATCGCCGTCGCCAACGTCGCAGTCACACGCATGGTGCTCGCGCCGCGCCTGAGCATCGACCCGTCGCTCATTGAGTTCTCTTCGCCGCTCACCACCGAGGCGGCCAACGCGCTGCTCGCGCAGTCGATCACGCTGACGCCAGGCAGCATCACCGTCGACATGTCGCTCCACCGCTTCCTGGTGCACTGCGTCTCCAGCGAGTCGCGGCGAGGCATTGAGGAGGCTGTGCTAATGCGCCGCGTCGCCCGCGTCTTCGGCGAGCCCGAGCCAGCACTACCCGTGTGCCGTGAAATCGAGACGCCGGACGAGGTGAGCTGGTGAACGACGTCTTCGTCGCCATGGCCAGCGTGATTCTCGGGGTCAGCACCATCGACTTGGTGCGGCTCGCGCTGGGCCGCTCGCTGTACGATCGGCTTCTGGCCGCGGGCGTCGTCGGGACCAACACCATCGTCCTGCTGGCCGTGATCGGGTTCATCTTTGAGCGGCCTTCCTTGTTCGTCGACCTGGCGCTAACTTATGCGCTACTGAACTTCATCGGCACCGTGGCGGTGGCCAAATACCTAGAGCGCGAGGCAGAGGAGGGCACGAGGGGATGAGCATCGCCGGGATGGTTCTCGCCAGTGCCGGCCTGTTCTTCATGCTCGTAACGGCGATCGGGATCATTCGGCTGCCTGACTTCTTCACGCGCGTGCATGCCGTCTCAAAGACGGAGACTCTGGGCATTTCGTTGGTCCTGTTGGGCTTGGCGCTGCACGAAGGGGCGACGCTCGTCAGCCTCAAGCTGGGCCTCGCCGTCGGCTTCGTTTTCCTGGCCAACCCAGTCGCGGCCCACCTGCTGACCCGCTCGGCGCTCAAGACGGGCCTAACGCCGTGGACGCGCGGCCGCGCGGCCACGCTTACCGAAGGTCAGAAGGGCGGACAGCCGTGATCTGGCCGCTTGAGGTCCTGCTCTATGTGATGCTGGTGGCCGTGGCGATCATTGCGCTAAGCGTGCGCGACCTCATCGCCGCCGTCGCCGCGCTGAGTGTGTTCAGTTTCCTCGCGGCCTCACTCCTTGCGCTTATGGGCGCCGTCGACGTGTCGCTGACGGAAGTTGCCTTGGGCGCGGGAATCACCGGTGTGCTGCTCGTCGGTGGCATCAGTCGCATGCACCGAAGGTCCGTCGATTGAAGTGGCTCGTGCTTCCGCTGCTCGTCGGCGTCGCAGCGCTCTTCATCGTCGCCACCGCCGACCTGCCTGACCGCGGCGATCCCAACGCGCCCGCCAACCTCCATGTCGCGCCGGAGTACATCGAGCGGACAGAGAAGGACATCGGCATCGAAAATGTCGTAACGGCAGTGTTGGCCGACTATCGAAGCTACGACACGCTAGGAGAGACGGTCGTGATATTCACAGCCGGCATGGCCGTCCTAGCGGTGCTCGCGCGAAGGGAGCGACATGACCGCCAGGCATGACAGCGTGCTGCTGCACTTCTTCGTGCGGTGGTTCCTTGTGCCGTTCATCCTCCTGTTCGCGCTGTACGTCCTCGTCCACGGTGAGTTGAGCCCCGGCGGCGGCTTCCAGGGCGGGGCGAT
Source organism: Dehalococcoidia bacterium (assembly GCA_963577205.1). Classification (GTDB taxonomy): domain Bacteria; phylum Chloroflexota; class Dehalococcoidia; order Lucifugimonadales; family Australimonadaceae; genus CAUYXS01. The sequence continues at coordinate 6,182 of CAUYXS010000021.1, forward strand.
CTTCGCGGCGGGGCTGATTTTGGCGCGTCTGTCGTTGGGCGCCGATGGCGAGCGGGGACTGTTCACTCGCGACGTCCTAGTGACGCTGGCGGCGGCCGGGCTCGGCATTTTCGCCTTCACCGGTGTCGCAGCCATGGCCTTCGGTGCCGACTACTTGGACTACGGCGCGGTGCCGTTCGAGTGGATCGACAAGGTCTGGCCGGGCGAACTAAGCCGCCGACAGATTGGCATTTTCATCATCGAGGGGGGCATCGCGACGGCCGTGTTCGCGACGCTGATGCTGCTGTTCGACTATCTGACCGAGCGCGACCCCGGAGCCCATGACCCGGAAGTCAACGAGGGAGGCGCTTAGCATGCTGGACGAGATCGCGGCGCGCTTCCCTTATTGGGCCATCGCGGTCCTGCTAGGGGTCGGCCTGTACGGCACCATCGGCAAGCGCAGCCTGGTGAAGAAGCTCATCGGCCTGAACATCTTCCAGGTCGCCATCATCCTGTTCTTCATCGCGGGGAGCCTCAAGACGGGCGCGACGGTGCCTATCACGGTGCTCGGGGAGCATGCCGTAGCGGCCGACTTCGTGAACCCGCTGCCGCATGTGCTCATGCTCACGGCCATCGTGGTCTCCGTCGCCGTGACGGGCGTGGCGCTGTCCTTCCTCGTCCGCCTCTATCGCGAGTTCCCCGGCCTGGACGAGGAGCAGATTCTCGAAGACCTAGGCAGGCCGTCATAGACCAGATCCCGATTCTGATCCCGCTCCCGCTGCTCATCGCCGCCTTCGTGGTCCCCGTGGTGGGCCTGTGGCGGCCGCGCTGGCCGTTCTGGCTCGCGCTCGCCGCCATCGCGGGCTCGGCGTCCGTCTCAGCATGGGCGCTGGCGACGGTGATCGATTCCGGGACACTGCGCTACACGCTGGGCGGCTGGGCCCCGCCGCTGGGTATCGAGTACGTGGTCGACCACGTCGCGGCGTTCGTGGCCACGGTGGTCACCGGTGTCGCGCTGATGGTGGTGGTGAGCACGCGGCAAGCAGCGGCCTGGGAAATGCGCGGGCGCTTGGGCTTCTTCTACAGCCTCGTGCTGCTGCTCATCGCCGGGCTGACCGGCATCGTGGTCACGGGCGACCTCTTCAACGTCTTTGTCTTCCTCGAAATATCGTCGCTGGCAGCCTATGCCCTCGTCTTCCTCGGTGGACGCCGAGGCATGGTCGCGGGGTATCGCTACCTGATCCTTGGGTCCATCGGCGGGTCCTTCTATCTGCTGGGCGTGGCGTTCCTCTACTTCACAACGGGCACGCTCAACATGGCCGACACGCTGGCCATCCTGAGGGAGGCGGGGCCCTCGACGCCGGTGTCGGCGGGGGCGGTGTTCATTTTCATAGGCTTGGGGCTAAAGATGGCGCTGGTGCCGCTGCACCTGTGGCTGCCGGACGCCTACACGTATGCGCCGTCGTCGGTGAGCGCGCTCATCGCCCCCATCGTGACGAAGGTGGGCGCCTACGTCATGATCCGCATGTTCCTGAGCGTGTTCCCGGACGGGTACCTGACCGACGAGGTGCCCATCGGCACGACGCTGATCGTCGTTGGCCTTGCCAGTATGGTGTTCGGCTCTGCGGCGGCGATGGGACAGCGAGACATCCGTCGCATGCTTGCTTACAGCAGCATCAGCCAGGTCGGACTCATCGCGGTCGGCATCGGGCTGGCCACGCCGCTCGGCTTCGTGGCGGCGCTGCTGCACATCATGAACCACGCCATCATGAAGGCGACGCTGTTCCTGGCGTCCGCGAGCGTGCGGCTCACCACGGGCGCCTCCGAGATCGAGGGCATGGCGGGGCTCGCGCGCGGGATGCCGATTACCATGACTGCCTTCGCCGTCGGCGCAGTGTCCATGATCGGCATCCCGCCGTCTGTCGGCTTCTTCAGCAAGTGGTACCTCTCGCTCGCGGCCATCGAGGAGGGGCGCTGGGTGGTTGTGGCCTTCGTCTTGGTGAGCAGTCTGCTGAGCGCCGTCTACCTGTTCCGCGTCCTCGAGCGCGCCTTCCTCACGCCATCCCCAGTACCGGAGTACCCAGCCATCGCCGGTGCGGCGCCCGACGCGCCCCTTCTCCCCGGCTCGTCAGGGCTCAGGGCAGGCTCCGGCGAGCCCCCACGCGCCGCCGAGCCAGCCATCGCGATGGTGCGTGAGCCGTCGGCCGACGTCACGCTGCCCATCGTCCTCCTCGCCGCCGCGACCATCGTCCTCGGGGTGCTGAACGTCGTCGTCGTCACCAACGTGCTGGAACCGGGGGTCTGATGCCAGAAGCGCCTTCCGTTCTGCCCGGGCTCGCCGTGCTCCTGCCCTTGGCTGGGGCTGCCTTCGTCGTCCTGGCCGGGCGCTGGCCGAACGCGCGGGAAAGCATGTCCATCGGCGCGGCGCTGGCGACGTTTGGGGTAGTGGCGGCAATGCTCCCCGGCGTCGTAGACGGAGAGGTACGGACCGCGAAGCTGGTCGAGCTGGCGCCGGGGATCGACGTGGCGCTGCGCGCGGACGCCGCGGGGATGATTTTCGCCACGCTGGCCTCGTTCCTCTGGGTGCTGACCGCTGTCTACTCCATCGGTTACATGCGCGGACACGCGGAGCAGAACCAGACCCGCTTCTACGCCGCCTTCGCGCTGAGTATCAGCGCGACCCTCGGCGTGGCGCTGGCCGGAAACCTGCTCACCTTCGTCGTGTTCTATGAACTGCTGACCCTGTTCACTTACCCCTTGATCGTCCACCGCCAGAGCGCTGGGGCAATTCGTGTGGGGCGGAAGTACCTGGCCTACACGCTGAGCGGCGGTCTCGCGCTCATCGCGGGGACAGCGTGGGTCTATACGCTGGGCATGGACGGTTCGTTTACGCCGGGCGGGTTCCTCGACGATGCGCGTTTGAGCGATGGAACGCTGTGGGGGTTGCTGGCCCTGCTCATGGCAGGGGTTAGCGTGAAAGCCGCCGTCATGCCAGCCCATGGCTGGCTTGTTGGAGCCATGGTGGCGCCCACGCCGGTAACCGCGTTGCTCCACGCCGTGGCGGTGGTGAAGGCGGGCGTCTTCGGGGTGGTCCGTGTGATGGTATTCGTGTTCGGCGCGAGCCTGCTGAACGATATGGGGGCGGGGCAGATCATCGCCGCCATCGCCGCGGTGACGGTGGTCCTTGGGTCTGTGCTCGCGCTCCGGCACGACAACCTCAAGCGCCGCCTCGCCTACTCGACAATCAGTCACCTTTCCTACATCGTCCTTGGGGTCGCGCTGTTGGGCCCGCTGGCGCTTACCGGGGCGCTGCTGCACCTGGTGGGCCATGGCGTCACCAAGATCACGCTTTTCTTCTGCGCCGGCGCCATCGACGTGCACACGCACCGTGAGAACGTCAGCGAGATAGGGGGGATCGGCCGGCAGATGCCGATCACCATGGCGGCATTCACCCTAGCGTCGCTCAGCATGGCCGGCATCCCGCCATTCGTCATCTTCGGCAGCAAGTGGCTGCTGGGGTCTGGGGCCGCGCAGGTGGACCAAACTGCGTATCTCATCGTGTACATGGTCAGCGGGGTGTTGAGCGCGGCCTACCTATTCCCCATCGTCTACAGGGCTTACTGGCGGCCGTCCGTCAACTTCCCGCGCTTCAGCGAGGCGCCGGTGCTGATGGTTGCGCCGCTGTCCCTCACGGCGCTGCTCGCGCTGGCGTGGGGGCTCGTGCCCGACCTGCCCTTCAGCTTCCTCTCGCTGGCCACCAGCGTGGCCGACGCGATGGACGGAGCCAAGTAGTGCGGCTCACCCGAGGCCTCGCCATCGCCTTCGCCATCGCCATCGTGCTGGCCATAGCCGCCGACGTGTCCCTCTCGCTGACCGGCCACCAGAAGGCGCTCACCGTCGGAGGGGGGGCCGTCGGCTACTGGATCGTGTTCACGCTGTTGGCGAACCTGGCCATCGTCTACAGCTCCAAGTGGCTAGGAGCGCAGCTGGTACAGCGCGGACACTACGACTCCTCCCAAGACGAGACACATGAATAACTTCCTACCGGGCCTGGTCCTCATCCTCGGCGGGGCGGCCGCCGTGGCGCTGCCCGCGCGCTTGCGGCCCGTGCTGATGATCGCCGCGTTCGGGCTCGTCGCTGGCCAGTTGGTGCTGGTGCTCGATCTCGGCTCGACCTGGGAGATGCGGTGGCTGGGATTCGACCTCGTGCCACTCAGGGTCGACGCACTGAGTCTCGCCTTCGGGAGCGTGTTCGCCATCATCGGGACGCTCGGCGCCTTCTACGCGCTACACCTGCGTGCCCGTGGACAGCAGGCAGCAGTCCTCTTCTACGGCGGCGGCTCGCTCGGCGTCGTATTCGCTGGCGACCTGCTGACGCTGTTCGTGTTCTGGGAGGTCATGGCCGTGGCCTCGGCCTACCTCATCATGCAGGGCGGTCAGGGACGGTCGGCGGCGGCGGGCATGCGCTACCTCTTCGTCCACGTGACGGGCGGCGCCGTACTGTTGACGGGGATCCTCTGGCACGTGGCCGGTACCGACTCACTGCTCTTCGAAGGATTCGATGGCGGCGCCGCGGCCTGGCTCATCCTCATCGGGTTCGCAGTGAACGCGGCGATCCCGCCTGTGCACGCGTGGCTGACCGACGCCTACCCCGAGGCCGGTGCGGCGGCCATGGTGTTCCTCAGCGCCTTCACGACCAAGACGGCGGTCTACGTGCTGCTGCGCGGCTTTGCCGGCTGGGACATCCTCATCTTCTTCGGCGCGGTAATGGCGCTGTACGGCGTCATCTACGCGGTGCTGGAGAACGACATCCGCCGGCTGCTGGCATACCACATCATCAGCCAGGTGGGGTTCATGGTCACCGCGGCCGGCATCGGCACGAGCTTCGCCATCGAGGCGGCGACGGCGCACGCCTTCGCCCACGTGCTCTACAAGGGGCTCATGATCATGGCGACTGGCGCAGTCATGACCACGACGGGCACGACGAAAATGACGGAGCTGGGCGGACTCGCGCCGAGGATGCGCGTCCTCTTCTCCCTCTACATGGTCGGGGCCTTTTCCATCTCCGCAGTACCCTTCTTCGCCGGGTTCGTCAGCAAGTCGCTGGTGATAGAGGCGGCCAGCGACAACGGCAGCTCCCTCGCCGTACTCAGCCTCTACGTGGCATCCGTAGGCACGTTTCTGCACACCGGCCTCAAGCTGCCCTACTTCACGTGGTTCGGCGCCAAGCGCGCGACACCGGTAACCCTCATCAGGAAGGTGCCGGTGGGCATGTACGTGGGCATGTCGGGAGCGGCGGTGCTGTGCGTCGCTATCGGCCTGTTCCCGCAGGCCTTCTACGACTTCATGAACTTCACGGGCTCCTACGCCGTCTACAAACCGGCGAAGGTCATCCATGCCCTGGAGCTGCTGGTCTTCACGGGCTTGGGCTTCTGGCTCATATTGGGGGCCCTGAAGCCCAAGGACAAGGTCTCGACCGACACGGATTGGCTATACCGCAATGCGGGAAAGCCAATCCGTATGCTGGTACAGCAACCCCTGGAGCGCGCGCTCTCAGTTGTGGAAGGCGCGGCAACGGCCCTCGCCGACTCAATGGGGCGCCTGGTCACGACGCCGGACGCCATATGGTCCGGCTTGCTGAGCACGACTGGCTACGCGCGCCGCCACGGGCTGGGGGCGACGCTAGGCCTGGTCGGGCGCCCGCCGCTTGGGGTGGCTATCGCTGTGATGTTGGTCACCTTCGTGACGTTAACCCTGTTCGCGATCATGAATTAAGTCTTACTGAACGTAAGACATTTTGGTTGCGCTAGAATGATCAAGCCCGATTCGGAGGATCAAGTTTGGCAATTGGAATCATCGGTTTGCCCCAAAGCGGCAAGACCACCGTCTTCAACGCCGTCACACGCGGGCACGCCGACGTGGCTGGTTTTCGCGCAGGCGGCCAGCAACCGAACGTCGGTATGGTGAAGGTGCCGGACCCGCGGCTGCAGGTGCTGTCCGACATCGAGCACTCCAAGCGCATCATCCAGGCAGAGGTCGAGTACATCGACATACCCGCGGCACCGGAAGGGCTGGGGACCTCCCGCGGGATCGATGGTGCGTACCTGAATCTTCTCCAGCGCTGCGACGAGTTGCTGCTGGTGGCCAGGGCCTTCGACGACCCATCCGTCGCCAGCGCCACCGGAAACATCGACCCCTATGCCGAGGTCGCCGCACTCCAGGATGAACTGGCGCTGTCCGATATGGCGCTGCTCGAACGACGTGCAGAGCGGCTCCAGCAACAGATGCGCTCCGCACGCACCGCAGACCGGGACGCGCTGCAGCGCGAGTCAGCCCTGCTCGGTCCCATCCGCGAGGCGCTGGACTCCGGCGTGCCCGTGCGCGAGCAGTCGATACCGGCGGAGGCCAAGGCGATACTCGATAACTTTCAGTTGCTGACAGCCAAGCCGTTGGTGGTGCTGTTCAACGTCGGCGAGGATGACGTCGCCCGCATCGCCGAAACCGAGGCACAGGTGGCAGAGCGCATCACGCGGCCTGGCGTCGCGACCCTGGCTATGGCCGGCAAGTTGGAAATGGAGCTGGCCCAGATGGCACCCGTCGACGAGGCCGAGTTCCGCGAGTCAATGGGCGCGGGCGAGTCGGCCCTGGACCGGATGGTGCAGGTGTCTTACAACCTGCTCGGGCTGGTCTCATTCCTGACTACGGGCGAGGACGAGACACGAGCGTGGACGATAACGAAGGGCACGGTAGCGTTGGACGCAGCGGCGAAGATCCACACTGACATCCAGCGCGGCTTCATCCGCGCGGAGGTGGTCAGCTACGACGACCTGACGTCGGCGGGGAGCATCGCGGAGGCTCGCAAGCAGGGGACGTTCCGACAGGAGGGCAAGCAGTACGTCGTTAAGGACGGCGACGTCGCCAACTTCCTGTTCAACGTCTAACGGACTGCCCTTCTTGGGGCCTGGCTCGCCCCGGTAGCGTGGATGCGTCTGGCACACCCGTGCCTTCAGTTGACGCGCGGTTGCTGTTTTCACCCAGTTCGCCCTGGAACGCAGTTCCGCCTATGGGCTCTTTCACGATGGCGCTCCGGGGTGAAGCGAGTGAAAAATCTTG
>CAUYXS010000022.1:0-12877 GCA_963577205.1 Dehalococcoidia bacterium
AATGACCAACCTGGGCCGTCTCCTCCGGGTAGCCGCCATCACAAGCCTGTGATCAATTTAGGCGCTCAAAGAGGGTGGCAACGCCCTGTCCGCCACCAACGCACAAGGTAGCCAGTCCGTAGCGCCCGCCGCGGCGGGTCAGTTCCTCCATGAGCTTCACGGCCATGATCGCCCCGGTGGCACCAAGGGGGTGCCCCAGAGAAATGCCCGAACCGTTGACGTTGGTGCGCTCCCTGTCGAGCCCAAGTTCGCGGATCACATACAGCGCCTGCGCAGCGAAGGCTTCGTTGAGCTCAATGAGGTCTATGTCCTTGAGTGCGATGCCGGTACGCTCGAGGACTTTGCGCGTGGCCGGCACCGGCCCAGTGCCCATATAAGCCGGGTCGACGCCCGCCAGCGAGCGCCCGATCCACCGCATGCGCGGCGTCAGTCCTTCGGCGCTCGCCCGCTCCGCGGACATGACGATGACGGCCGCAGCCGCGTCGTTCATGCCCGCTGCATTGCCCGCCGTCACTGTGCCGCCGTCCTTGAACGCGGGCTTGAGGGCTGCGAGTTTCTCGACGCTGGTGTCCGCACGGGGGTGCTCGTCCTGATTGAAAACGAGTGGCTCACCACGGCGTTGCGGGACGCTGATCGGCTCAATCTGCCCGGCAAATCGTCCCTCCGCCTGCGCCGCGACTGCGCGCGCGTGGCTCTCAGCCGCCAGCTCGTCTTGCTCGCGACGGCCGACTGCGTAGCGGGCCGCGACGTTCTCGGCGGTCACGCCCATGTGGTAATCGTGGATGGGGCAACTCAGGCCCAGCGTCACGCCGTCGACCATGCGGCCGTCGCCGTAGCGCAGGCCGTCAAAGCGTACGCCAGGCACCAGGTAGGGCACCGTGCTCATGCTCTCGACACCACCCGCAACCACGATGTCTGCCTCGCCGAGCATGATGGCGTGCGACGCAAGGTTTATCGCTTCGAGGCCTGACGAGCAGGCGCGGTTCACGGTCATGGCCGGCACGGTCTCCGACAGGCCGGCGCCCAGCGCGGAGGTGCGGGCAACGTAGCCGGAGTCGGCCGCTTGCAGCACGTTGCCCATGATGACCTCGTCAACGGCCTCTGGTGAGACGCCAGAGCGCTCCAATGCCGCGCGGATGGCGACAGCCCCCAGCTCGCGGGCCTTCAGGTCCTTGAACGCGCCGCCGAAGCGGCCGATAGGTGTGCGCGCCCCTCCCACGATGACAACGTCCCGCATGGCGGCCTCCTGATTACTCGTTGAGCCGTCGATTCTCCGGGCCGGGAGCCGGGAGCGTCAACTACGCGTGAGGGGCTTCGACGTAACGACTCTTAGCCTCCGGCCCGACGTACGCAATGCCTCGAGCATTGGCTTTATCCCAGAGAAGGCTGGCACGTCCTCTTTCTCATGGACGGCTTGGGCTCGTCAAAATCGAGCCATACACCCGAGTTCCCTGCCGTGAACGCACTCGATCGCGGAAAGGGAAGACCATGAAGGTTGCGCCGCTGAAGTCTCGGGAAAACGCTTCCGCGAACGCACTACCCATCGCGGCCATTCGTCCCGGATAGCTATCCACCAGCGTGCTGTCGAAGCCGAAGAGCGCCGTGCGGACGTGGGCAAGCTCGCCGGCCATGGCCTATTCAGAGGCCGCCGCGCCGAGGCTAGGCGCATCGCTCATGGGACCAACGAGCACGTCGACGCCCTCGACTCGAACAGGGTATGTGGGCTGGTTCGCCAACGACGGCCCGACACTCTGGTGGCCGGTGCGCACGTCGAAGCGCGCGCCGTGCAGCGGGCACACGATCTCGCTCCCGGCCAGCGCACCCGTACTCAACGAGCCGCCCGCGTGGCTGCAAAACTCCTCGAGCGCGTAGAACTCGCCGTCGAGCCGGACCAGCACGATTTGCTCGAATCCGATGGTGACTAGCTTCATGCGGCCGTCAGCCAAGTCGGCGACCTTGGCAACGCAGGTGAAGTCGGCAGGCACGGCTATGTTCCTGCGGCGCTGGACGCCACCGATGTATCGACCAGCACGCCGTCGCGGAACAGTAGCTCGTTGCCCGCTGTCGCCGGCACGCGGGGGCCAGGGGTCAGGATGCCGGCGACGTTCAGCGGGTCTGTCGCAGCGACTCGCACGACCTCGCCGTCGGGCACACGCTTATGCACGGCCCGCAGCGCGTCCACTGCCTCGGGGAGCGCGAATTGCTCGCCGGCGAAGCCAGCCAGGAAGCGGCCGCCGCGTATCTCGCCGCGGGCCTCGGCGCGACGGAACGCGCGCAGCAACTGCCGCCAGGGTGGCGCCATCGGCTCGCGGACCAATAGCTCGCGCACGAAGACGCCGTAGCGGCGCAGCAGTTGCCCAGCCCGCGCCTCCACGACCTCGTCCTCGGGGTTACGCCGCGCTTCGGGCGCGCTGGCGAACGCCAGGGTCACAGGGGTGCGAGCCTCGGCCACGCGCAGCAGAGTCCAGCGGCTCTGGTGTAGTCGCGGACGTGCCTGGCGGACGAACCGCGACCGGCGCCCGGAGCGCTGCGCCCTGCGCGCCACGCCGCTGATCAATCCACGTAACGCGCCGAAGCCGTCGGCCGTCACGCGCCCGCCGGCAACGAGCTGCCACAAGCCGTCCTCGACCTCCGCGGGCAGGCGGCGCACTCCGCTCACGATGTCGGGCAGGAACGACGCGCCGTTGGCCGTCAGGTACTCGAGCACCTCGGCGGCGACACCGTTCAGCGGAGCCTCGTCGTCGGGTACGGGCGGGTCCAGCAGCCAGAGCGTGTCCTCACGCAAGCCCAGGCTCACGGGACTGTTGCGGGAAAGGCCAGCGACCGCCGGCCCCGTGGCCCGGCGCGCAAAGCGGCCCCACGTGGCCTCGCCGCTGAAGAAGGCGGCGTCCAACATCGCGGGACTGTAGTCGTGGACCCTCGCGGGCAACAGCGATTGCTCCCAGGCTCGCGCGGCAGCTTCGAATCCCTGCAACTGTTCGATGGTAGCGATCAGCCCCGCCTCACCCGACAACCGCGAGCCGGGCGTCAGGTGCTGCCACTCGAGAAGGAACCGAATGTAGGAGGAGGCGGGGACCGGCTCGACCTCCTGCCGCAGCCTATCGACCGTGCTGCGGTGGATGCGCGCGAGGATGCGTCGGTCACACCACTCTTCGGCACCCGAGACGACGGCCGCCGTGCGGAATTGTCCACGCAGCACCAACCCTTCGCCTTCGAGGCGCGCCACGGCGATGTCGACGGTGCTTTTCGCCAGGGCAAGCGCCTCGGCCATCTCCACCGTAGTGAAAGGTCCCGTCGCCTCGACGCGCCCCCGAACGATCTCCCGCTCGGCGTCCTCGGGTTCCATGGACTTGGCGAAGAGCCATGGCTCGGCTGAAAGCGTGCCGTTGGGGTAGGCGGCGGCGATCATGCTGGAGCGCTCCATGGCCAGCCAGTAGGTGCGCCCATCGACGGCGAGTGTCATCGCCCGCCCCGCCGCCTTCAGCTCGGCCAGCCACGCATGCCAGCCGGTGGCACCTTGCGCATCAACATCGGTTTCGGCGATGACCCCAAGCGTCATCAGCGTGTCGTGCAGCTCGTCGGCGTCGCGCGCGACCGGCCACGCACCAGCCGATTCGGCGGCGATGGCCTCTTCGTCCAACGAGCCAAGGTCACGCGCGTCCTCGGGCAGGGCCCTGCGGAGCGTCACGGCCCTGGCGCGTCGCTCTTCAAGGGGCGCGTCGTCCAAGAAGGCGTACGGCATCGCGTTGAGTACTTGGTGCGAGAAGACGGAGGGCTGGACGGTGTCCTTGCCGTAAACCTCGATCTCGCCGCGCTCGATCTTGCCGAGCAGCTCCTTCATGCCCTCAGAGTCCAACGCCTCGGTCAGGCAGTCGCGCATGGTCTCGAAGACGAAGGGATGGTCGGGTATCTCGATGTCGGCACCAGCCGGCGCGTTGTCCTGGCAGGCAATCTGATCGGGAAAGACGGCGGCCAACAGGTCGTCGGAGCGCATACGCTGGATGGGCGCGGGCACGCGCTTGCCGCCGACCTGGCGCAGCAGGGCCAACGAGCGCGAGGCCACCCAACGCCAGCGCACGCCGAACACGGGGGATTGCAGGACGGCTTGGATCAGCATGTCCTCCGCGGTGTTCGACTTGACATAACGGAAAATATCATCAACCAGGAAGGAGTGCTGCGGGCCCAGCGAGAGGCTGATCCCCTCGTCCGTGGCCGCAGCCTGAAGCTCAAAGTCGAAGTTGCGGCAAAAGCGCTTGCGCAGGGCCATGCCCCACGCGCGGTTAATGCGGCGGCCCCACAGTGAGTGGATGACCAGCTGCATACCGCCCGCCTCGTCGAAGAAGCGCTCGGCAATCAGGCGCCCGGCGGTCGGCACCATACCCAGGACGCGCTTGCCCTCCGCAATGTACTCGACGACCTGCTCGGCGACGTCACGCCCCGCACCCTGCTCCATCACCCACGCAATCGCCGTCTCGGGCACCGGCAAGCGCTCGTCAACCTCGCGGCGTACCTCCGACACCTCGCGGGACAACTCCGGCGTCCTGCCTGGCGCCTCACCCAGCCAGAATGGGATGGTCGGCGACTGCCCCTGCGCCTCCTCCACTCGCATCACGCCCGCCTCGACGCGGCGAATGCGCCACGGCGTGTTGCCGAGGAGAAAAATGTCGCCCGCCATGCTCTCGATAGCGAAGTCCTCGTTGACCGAGCCTACAAAGGTGCCCTCGGGCTCGGTGACAACGAGGTAATCGGCGGTGTCGGGGATGGAGCCACCGCTGGTGATGGTCGCGATCCGCCCTCCCCGCCTCGCCTTCACCCGGTGGTTTACACCGTCGCGGTACATGTACGCACCGTTGCGACCCCACCGGCCGGCGACGCCTTCGACCAGCAGGTCCAGCACGCCGTCATACCGTTCGTAAGGCAGGTCCCGATAGGGATAGGCGCCGCGCATAAAGTCGTACAGCTCACGCTCGTCCCACCACTCCTCGCCGACCGTCGTGGCCACGATCTGCTGGGCCAGGATATCGAGCGGCCACGCGGGGACGCGCAGGGAGTCCAGCGTGCCCTTGCCGATGGCCTTCACCAGCGCGACCGTCTCCACCATTTCGTCGCGGGTCAACGGAAAGAACCGCCCCTTGGGCAGCCCGCCGAGGAAGTGGCCGGAGCGCCCCACGCGCTGGAGACCCACCCCAATGTTGCGCGGCGAGCCGATCTGGCAGACTAGGTCCACGTCGCCGACGTCAATACCGAGCTCCAGCGACGCCGTCGCGACGCACACGGCGATGGCGCCGGACTTCAGCCGCTGCTCAGCATCCAAGCGCGTCTCGCGAGACAAGCTGCCGTGGTGCGCGGCGACCTGGTCTTCGCCGAGGCGTTCGTGAAGCTGGTGCGCGACCCGCTCCACGAGCCTGCGAGTGTTCACGAAAAGCAGCGTGGTCTTGTGCGTCCGCACAAGGTCCGCGATCTGGTCCAGCACCTGCGCCCACTGCTCGTGGGTGGCGATGGGCCCCAGCTCATGGTCGCGTGGCAGCTCGATGGCGATGTCCATGGCGCGCCGGTGACCCACATCGACGATGGTGCATTCGGGCGCGGCGATGGCGTTCTCCTTGGCGGCTCGTACCTTTCGCCCACCTGAGGAGGGCACAGAGCGAGCGGGTGCCACGGTCTGCTCATGCTGGGGCTGTCGAAGCATGAGGTCATTGCCCCGCGAGGCTCCGCCGCCCACTAGAAAACGAGCGATCTCCTCGATGGGCTTCTGTGTCGCCGACAGGCCGATACGCGTGATATCGCGCTCCGAGTTCCGGCACAGGCGCTCCACCGAAACCGCCAGATGCGAGCCGCGCTTGTTCGGCGCGACCGCATGGAGCTCGTCGAGGATGACGGTATGCACCGCGCGCAGGCCACGGCGTCCACTCTCCGACGTGAGCAGGATGAATAGCGACTCCGGCGTCGTAATGAGGATATGCGGCGGGTGCTTAGCGGTCACCGTGCGCTCGCGCTGCGGAGTGTCGCCGGTGCGCACGGCGACGCGGATGGAGGGGATGGGGGTGCCCATCTCCTCCGCGAGAGCCGTGATCTCCGCAAGAGGCTCTTCGAGGTTCTTCTGGACGTCGTTGGAGAGCGCCTTCAGCGGCGAAACGTAGACCACCTGCGTGGCGTCGGGCAGGCCGTCCGGTGACGCAAGGCCTTGGCGCACGAGGCCGTCGATGGCGTTGAGGAAAGCAGCGAGGGTCTTGCCGGAGCCTGTAGGGGCCGCGATCAGTGTATGGCGGCCCTCAGCGATGGCCGGCCAACCCTGCGCCTGGGCGTCCGTCGGTGTGCCGAACCGCCGTTCGAACCAGGTGCGGACGATGGGATGGAAGTGGCCGGGGGACACATCGAAGAGGATATCAGGAGCGGCCAGAAACACGTGCCGGTTGGTGTTCGTAGTTAATACAATTGCATCGACCAATGGTGTTATTCCCTATGCCGCTCCGATACCAAAGGGACTCATGACACACCGAAGCATTACTCACACCCTTTTCGTCCTCAAAGGGTTATCGCTATTCAGGCAGTACCCCTCATCCAGCATTTGAAAATAGTCTCGTTGACCACAGCCATTAACTACATCTTGGCGGCTGCGCTGGCGAAGGACGATTTGGTATTCCAGCCGTTCGCGAATGAATCCCGTACGCCTGCGAGTTGGCTGAGGGCAGCGAGTTGGCACCGCTGCTCAGGAGGACATAGGTTCGTCTAGAGCGCCTGCTATCATCCGGCCCGGCGCGGGCGGCGGCCCTCGAAACATGCGGAGGAGAAAGACATGGCGACCAAGCAGCTCATCGTCCACGAGGGCTTCATGCCCCACGGCCCCAACGTTCCCCACGGAGTGAAGGTCGGCAACGTCATCGAGTACTCGGCCATCCGGCCCGCGAAGCCCGACCGCACCGTCGGCGAAACAATGGAAGAGCAGGCCCACGACGTGTTCGCCAACTTCGAGCGCTTGCTGGAGTTGGACGGCCTGACCTGGAAGGACGTGGTGAAGGTCCGCGTCTACGTCACCACGAAGGAGATGATCGGCGCGGTGAACGCTGTCTGGGGAGAGAAGTTCCCGGCTGACATTCGCCCCGCCCGCGTGGTCATAGGCGCCGCGTTCCTGGCTGGCGAGAACACCATGACGACCTTCGACGCAACGGTCCGGACAGACCTCGACTAGCTCGGCGGCGGCTCGGTCTCATAGGAGTGACGTCACTGTAGTCCGTCGCGGCGCTCGCGCAGGTGCGAGTGCCGCGACGCCGGCTGCCAAGCGAACACGGCCCTTCACAGGACCAGCCCGGCGGCGATGGACCCGGCGCCCGCAAATATGACCAGCACCAATGCGAGCCGTAGGAACAGCGCCGGTGAGACCCAACGAGCCAACGCGATGCCGGCCGCCACGCCTACCACAGCCGCGGGCAAGACCGCGAGACCGAACAGCACCGTGTCGCGAGTGAAAACCCCGCTCACCACGAAGACGGGCAGGGTGGCAATGTTCAGCACCGTGAAGTGCGCCACGATATTCGCGCGAAACTCCCGCGGGTCGACACCTTGGTTGGCGAAGAACAGGACCACCGGCGGACCCGCGAGCCCAGTCGAGCTGTTCAGAAGCCCGCTGGCGGCGCCCACAGGAACGGAAGCGAGCTTTTCGCGGACGAACGTACGGCTGTGGCCCGCCAGCATCATCAACGCCGTCGCCCCTACGACCACGCCAATGGCCACCCTGAGGACCGCCGGGTCCAGTGCCACTAGCAGGTAAGCCCCCAGCGGCGTGGCGCTCGCGCCCGACAGCAAGAGCACCCACACCCGCCGTATGTTGAGCCAACGCCGGGCATGGATCAGGATGGCGACGTTGAGCACCACCGTTTCCATCATCATCACAGGGACGACGACCCTGGGTTCGATGAAGGCCGTCATGATGGGCGCAGCCAGCATCACGAACCCGAACCCGGTCAGGCCCTGCACCAACGCCGCCACGAAAATGGCCAGCGCTGAGACGATAACGAAGGGTAGGTCAACCATCGGCACGCCAGCATAGCAGCCGCCGGCGAGCGCATGAGCAGGCTAGAGGAGCGCCTCGCCGGCGTCGGTCCGGGCGGCCCGGTATGCCGGGTACGCGCCGAAGAGAAGACCGACAATCGCCGTCGCCCCGATCGCCGCCAGCGGGACGTAACCCCGCACGATGATCGCAAAGGACTGGTCCGCCACTGTAAATCTATCGAGCTCGCCCGCCGTCCACCACCCCACGCCCGCGCCGAGTGCGCCGCCCAAGACCGCGAGGACGACGGCCTCCCCCACAAACTGACGCGCGATATCCAGGCCGCGAGCTCCGACCGCCTTCCGCACGCCGACCTCCACGCGCCGCTCAGCCAACGAGGCGAGCATGACGTTGGTCACTCCCACGCCAGCCGCGACGAGTGACGCAATGGCCAGCGCGCCGAACAGCGCCCGGAAGACGTCGCCGACGTCGCGGAACTGCGCCGCCAGGCCCTCCTGCGTCTCGATGACGAAGTCGGCCCGGCCTCGGCGGCGTTCGAGGATGCTCGCGATCTGCTCGACCGCCTCGTCCACGGTGTCAGCCGCTGTTGCTTGGATGCTGATGGCGCGCAACGGAAAACCGAGTCCGCGGGCCGGCTCGTCCGCCAAGCGGAATAGAACCGTGGTTATAGGGACGATTGCCGCGTTCTCGATCTCCGCGTTGGCTGTGCCAAGCGGGGACTTGAGCCTGCCGACCGCGGCGAAGGTGCGGCGGTCGAGCAGGAACGATTGGTTGCGCTGCAGCGCCCTGGGGAAGATCTGGTTGATCGCACCAGGGCCAAGCACGGCCACCGGCGCGGTCGCTAAAACATCACGATCGACCAGGAATCGGCCACCGGCCATCTCCAGGTCACGCATGGCCAGGTACTCCGGCGTGGTGCCCAGCACAAGCACGTCAGCCGCGAAGTCGTCAAACGCGATGGTGCGGCGCACCACCACCTCCGGGGCCACCAACGCGATGTCCGGCCCCGCCTCCTGGTCCAGGAGCGCACCCGCGTCTTCGATGGTCAGCACGGCGCCTGCGGCGGGACGAACGACGATGAGGTCGGTCCCCAGGGTATCAACACGACGGTGGAGCTCGGCCTTCGTCCCCTCGTCGACGGCTAGGAACCCGACGACCGATGCCGCGCCAACGGCCAGTGCCAGCAACGTCAGGGCTGAACGGACCCGGGTCCGCCAGCCGACGATGAGTACGCCGGTCACCAGGGTGCGGAAGCGAACCCAAATCATTGGTTCGTCTCGGACCCGGCGCTGGCGAAGGCCGAGCCCTTCCCTAGCGCCGCAGCCAGGCTGGAAGTGGCAAGCCGCCGCCCAGGCACGCGCTCATCGGCCACGACGCGGCCCCCCTCTATGGCAATGACACGGCTGCACAGCACCGCCACTTCGGCGGCCTGAGTGGCGATGAACATCGTGAGGCCCCTCTCGATGTTCTGCCGTTGCAGGTGCGCCAGCACTCGCAACCCAGCGACGGCGTCGAGGCCGCCCACGGGCTCGTCGGCCAACAGGACGTGAGGATTCATTATCAGAGCGCGGGCCACGGCCGCCAATCGGCACTCGGCCGGACCGACATCACCTGGCCTCGCTCGGTGCAGCGCCTCCAAGCCGACCCGCGCCAGCGCATCCCTCGCGCGTACCCGGTATCGTTTGCCCGCGCCATACTCCAGAGGGAGCTCGACGTTGTGCTGGAGGCTCAGGTGGGGCGCCATGCGCGGCTCGCCGAACAGCAGGCCAATGCGGCGATTGCGCAGCGAGGCACGCTCCTTCTCGTTAGCGATGCCGGCGTCAACCCCAAGCAGTTCATAACGGCCTACCGTCGGCCGGTCAAGGCAGGCGAGCATGCCAAAGAGCGTAGTCTTGCCAGCGCCAGACGGCCCGATGAGCGCGACCATCTCACCAGGCTGGACGTCGAAAGTGACATCGGCAACCGCAGGGCTCGAGGCGCCGTCGAACGTGCGTCCCACGCCTTCGAGCCGAATGACGGGACCACGGGGCATGGCACTAACGAAGGGAACGGCCCCGGTCCAGGAAATCCGATTGCTGGACCGTCGCGGAGAAGTCGACCAGGATGTCGCCCGCGACGAGTCCCGAGAGGACCTCGGCATTGAAGTCGTCCACGGCACCCAGCCGGACGGACCTGCGGTCGGTCAGGCCATCGTCCGCGACGCGCTGGGCGACCTGCTTCGTGCCCTCGCGGCGAAGCGCGCCGACGGGGACGACGAGGACGCCCTCACGCCGCTCGACTTCGATCTCGACGAACGCCGTCATGCCGTGGCGCAGCGTGGATGCGGAGTCGAGCGACACTCTGACTGGATAGCGGATCAGCCCAGCTTTCACTATGGGCAGCAGGCCGATCTCGGCCACCCGGCCGGGGAGGGCATCGATCGGCGAGGCGGCAGGGGTAACGACAACAGCCTGACCTACGGCCAACCGGAGCACGTCCACCTCGTCGACCAGCGCATCGACCTGGAGGGCCGAGGGGTCGACGACGACTGCGGCAGTCGTCGTCGACAGCACTGTGCCGCCAACCTCGATGGCGAACTGCGTCACGACGCCGGGAGCCGGAGCCCGCAGAGTGGTGGCGGCGAGGTCATCCTGCGCCGTGTCGCGGGTCAGCGTCGCGGCGGCGATGGCGACCTCCTTGAGCTGGACCTGCACGGCGCCGGGGCCCGCCGCGAGGGCCTCCTGGGCGTCGATAGCAGACTGTAACGCGGCCTTGGCGGTAGCCAAGGCCTTCTCGGCGGTGGTCGTGGCCTTGCCCTGCGTGACCTGCGCCGCCTCGTGGTCGACCCTGGCCTGGCGGGTGGCGCCCCACGCAAGATCCAGCTCGCTCGCGACGTTGTCCAACTGGAGCTCAAGGGGAAACAAGGTCCGCCAGAACTCGAGTACGTCCGGGTCGCCTCGGCCGGCTAGGGTGTCCACAGGCGCACTCTCTGTCTCGTTGGCGTCGAGCACGAAGCCGTAGTAGCGGCGGAACAGGCGGATATAGGCATCGGTCGCCGTGGTAAGCGCTTCGGTCGCATCGTCCATTGCCTTGGCCTGCTTGGGGCCCACGGCCGCGAGGTTCGCTTTAGCGTCCGCCAGGCCCTGGATCGCGCCGTCCACGCCGTCCTGCGCCAGCTCCACATCCAACGCCGACGGTGGCTCCTGCAGCCTCGCCATGGCATCGACGGCTTCGGCGAGGCCGGCCTCGGCCTTGGCGAGGGCAACCTCCAGTGCGGCGGGGCCGAGGCGGGCCAGCACTTGGCCTTCGGTGACCTCTTCACCCTCCTCAACCAGGACTTCCACCACCGTGCCCGCCACCCCGAAGCTGGCCTCCGCTGTATCGGCGTGGGCCACGTTGCCATCGGCGGTTACCCGGACCGTCACGTCACCCAGTTTCACTTTGACGACGCCGTCGAACACGACGGCGTCGTCGCCGCAGGCAGCGAAGGCCAATGCCAGGAGCGGAACCAAGCCAATGAGCAGCCGCTGCGTTACGCGTTCCTGCACTCAAAAACTCCACGAAACCCGTGAACGGGCGCCCCAGGCGCTCACTCAGGTCGTTGCGTCAGCAAAGACTGCCAGATACTACCCTTTACGCGACAATCGAGGACGTGCAGTAGCCGGGAGCCCGCTACGGAGTCAACGAGGCCACGAGGGACAGGGCCCGCACTCGCGAGTGCTCCGCGTCGGTGCCCGCGGTGACCACCGAGACCAACACCTCGGCAATACCCCAGCTAAAGAGCTCCCGGATTCGCGTCGCCACCGCCTCCTCGTCTCCAGCGACCATGACGGATGCGATCATCGCATCGCTCCATGAGCCGTCGGCCGCCTCGGTGAAGCCCGCCGTCTGGAGCATGCGACTGTAAAAGGGCAGCGTGGGGTAGCGCCCGAACTGGTCGCGGAAGGCCGCGCGAGCCTCATCCGCATCGTCGTGAACGCACACTGGCACGTGGGCCACCAGCGGTGGGGCATCGCGGCCAGCGCGCGCGGCGCCCCGGGCGAGGGCCGGGAGGCCGACGTCGCGCAGGTACTCAGCCGGGGACACCCAGCTGATGGCGCCGTCGGCCAGCTCGCCGCAGACCTCGTAGGCATTGGGCCTCAACGCCGACGCCATTACCGGCACGTCCGGCGCAGGGGCGGGGATAGTGGCCTCGGTACGGTAGTGCTCGCCTTCGAAGCGCACCGAGCCGTCCCGCAGCAAGGTCTTGGCGATGGTCAGGTACTCGCGGAGGTTGGTCAGCGGCGCATCGAAGTCCGCGCCGAAGATCTGCGTCATGGCGGGCCGATGGCTGGGCCCCACGCCGAAGCGGAAGCGGCCCGGCGCCAGCTGCGCCAACACCTGCACCTGCTGCACGGCCGCCACCGGGTGGCGCGGCCATGTCGGGATGATCGAGGTGCCGAGCAGAATACGCTTGGTCGTCACGGCTGCTGCGCCCAAAAGGGTGAGCGCGTCCAGCCCGGCCCCGCCGGTCGTGAGCCACGCCGCCTCAATGCCGCGACGCTCAAGATCCTCGACGGTGGCGAGGGTGTCCGCCGCCCCTCCACCCATCGCCGCCACGCCGATGGTTCCGTTTGCCATGGCTCGGATTCTACACTGAGGAAGGGTGGCGACCCCTCCATGGCGGACACACGCTGCACTCGAGTCTTAGCACGGCAGCCCCTACAGTCGCTGCGCCCGAGACGCTCGCCGCGACCGCTGCCGGAGCCACGCCCACGACTGGGCCGCTACCAGCAGTGCCATGGCCACCAGCACGATAGTCCCGCCTGCAGCGACATCGGCGTAGAAAGCGATGACCAGCCCACCAAAGGCGCTCGCAACCCCGGCTGCGACGGCGGCCACGATGGCGGC
>CAUYXS010000023.1:0-12801 GCA_963577205.1 Dehalococcoidia bacterium
GTGGCCGGTGACTGGCAGCAGGTTTTGCCCGCGTTCATCGATCAGCTCCACGAGCTGATCGATGAACGGCCAGAGGGAGGGTAAGGATGTCGATGCAACCTGATTTCGACAATGACATGACGGAGGCGGTGGAGAACGCTGAGAAGTCCGAAGTGGTCTGCGTCATCATCCCTTTCATCAACCAGTGTCTCGTCCTCGACTCCCGGCAGGCGAAGGATGATCCTCCGAGGCTCACTGTTTCGCAGCCGCTAGGCTCCGGGGAGCGCCGTCTCCGCCACGTGAACCAGGCGCGCCCTCGTATGAAGCACTCTCGTGAGTTGGCGGTCATCCCGTGGGTCGGGTCGATTCAGAGCCTCGCCAGCTCAGGCGCATGGGACATGATTGCGCGGCGGATGATCAACTCGGGCTTCCCCGACGCGGCCAGCGCCTGCGACGAGGCGCTCGACGAGTTGCGCCAATGGGAGCGCCGCGCCCTCGCATCGATGATTCGGGGCCAAGGCCCATTCCACACGCTGTGGTCCCGGTCCGGGGCCCGCTAAGGCGGGGGCTAGGTCTTGAACGGCTCCTTTTGGGGCCCACCCTTCGAGGATCTGCTGCTGCACGAGGGCCGGGACTTCGTCATAGTGGCCGGACCGCACGGACATAGTGTCCCTGCCCTGTGTGAGAGTACGTAGGCTGGTAGCCCGCTGTTGGATTTCGGCCCGCATTATCGGCTCCAGCAGGACCGAGGCCGCCTCGCGCATGCCTTGAATATGTGTGATACCACGCTCCGACGAACCCTACGCGCGCTCCCGCTGCTCCTAGCCACGGTTCTGCTCGCACTGCTGTTGTTCGCAGGAGCCGGTCGGGGCGACACGGTGAGTGATCTCGAGCGCCGGACCGCGTCAGTCCACCAGGACTTGGTGCGCTGGGAGGTCACCCACTTCCTGGACAAGTGGTGGAGCCGTCTCGCAACCGTGGTCCTCCGTCAAGACTCCAGTGAGGAGGCGAAGACGAAGGCGCGGGCCACGTTCTTCGGCCTCGGCCCGCGCATCGAGGGCGCTGGCCGTGCGCTAGACCAGGCGCTGGCGCTATCGGCGGACGAGCGAGCGCGAGCGGTCGAGGACATTGCCATGGAGCTCCAGTCGCTTGAGGACGAGCGTAAGGACGCACAGCCCTTGGTCGAGGAGGCGATCGAAGGTGCCATCACCGCGGCCCTGAACGACCTGGGAGTCATCGGCCGCCTCGGGCCGTTCCGCTGGCCCCCCGTCGACTTCACTTTCGAGCAGCGGCCGCTAGTGCTGGTGCGCTCGCCTCGGGATGAAGTGAGGCGGCTCGACGACCGGCTACTACGGGCCGACGTCGACCTGCTCACGCAGCAGCGGCTTGAGGATGAGGTAGAAGCGGACGTCGCCGGCGTCTCGGCGTTGGTGGTCCGCGTCGGAGGCATCGCAACCTACCCGGCACAGGTGTCACCGTCACTCTCGCTCCATGACACGCTCATCCTCGCCAGCCACGAGTGGACCCACCATTGGCTGATTTTCCGTCCGCTGGGCCAGCGCTGGTGGGAAGGTGGAGAGCTAACGAGCATCAATGAAACGTTCGCCGACATCGTCGGCGAGGAGGTTGGTGACCTGGCGCTGGCGCGGCTGACGGGCGAGGTTTTTGAGCGCCCTCCCTGGAAGGCACCCGTGCTCGAGCCTGCGAAAGGTGAAGGCCCCAACGCATTCAGTTTCCAGCGCTACATGCGCGATACGCGGATGCGCCTCGACGACCTGCTCAGTGAGGGCCGCGTGGCCGGCGCGGAGGCCTGGCTGGAAGAGCGCCGCCTTGGTCTCGTGGCAAACGGACAGAACGTCCGCAAGCTGAACACGGCCTTCTTCGCATTCCACGGCACCTACGCAGCCGACCCGCGCGGCGGTAGCGTCAACCCCATTGAGGGCCAACTCAGGATGCTGCGCGCGGCGGCGGGGAGCCTCGCAAAGTTCGCCAACCAGGTCTCTGGCATCACCAAGGTAGGACAGCTGGAAACGATGGCGCGGGCAGCGGGGTAGGAATCCGCCGCGTCATCCTGAGCGCAGCGAAGGATTCGACAGGTATGACCGTCGCTTGATCAACAAGATCCTCCGCCTCTTTTGTCGACGTCAGGGTGACAGCGTAGATCCCAGCGCCAAGCGAAGCTAGCGGCACGCCCCAGCCCCTTCATAGTCACACGCGCCGAGGCCAAGATCACGTCGCGGGGCGAACGCTGGGGGCCCTACCAGGCAGGCTGGGCATTGGGTAGAAAGTCGGCGGTAAGCCGCCGCTGTCCCGTACCGTCGGGCTCCATGACGAAGAGATCTGACTTGCCGGAGGGCGTCGACGTGAAGACGACCCTGCCCGAGGGCCCCACGACGAAGGCGGACTCGTCGAAGTCGTTGGCCGTCAGCGGCACGAGGCCAGTACCATCTGGAACGCCAACACGACCCAGCGTCACACTGAACAGGTCAGGGCTGCCGTTGCGGCCAGAGATAAAGACGACGCGCTTGCCGTCGGCGGACCAGGTCGGCGCCCAGTCGTCGGCTGGGTTCATGCTGACGTTGACCTGCTGCGTGACGCTGCCATCCGCGCGCACTTCAACCACATATATCTCCTGGTTGTTGTCCCGCTCGGACACGAAGGCCAGCCACTTGCCGTCAGGAGACCAGGCTGGTGCGTAGTCCTGCGTCTGGCTCACCTGGATGGTGTTCACACCGCCGGGGTTGCGCAGGAAGATGCCAACGGGGACGCCGTTGGGGTCCTGCACAGAGAATGCCACCCAGTGGTCCTCAGGCGACCAAGCCAGATCCGTCTCGCCCTCGCGGCCGAAGATGAGCCGGTGGGGGCGAAGGTTATCGAGCTCCAGCCAATAGATGCGCGGCGGACCATCGATGTCTGGGGAGACGTACGCCAGGCGCTTTCCGTCAGACGACCAGCCGACGTGCGATTCGTCGACGCCGGTGTTGGTCACGCGCAAGGAGCTTGAGCTCGACGGGTCGCTCGGATCGGCAAAGCTCAACGTAACGTACACTTCAACGTTGCCGTCGCGGTCGCTCAGGAACGCCACGCGAGTCCGGTCTGGCGACCAAACGGGGGCGAAGTCGTCTGCCGAGTGGCCGACAATAATGCGCCCTCCGGTGCCGTCGGGCCGAATAACGGCGATGTCCCGGGCGCCCTCGGCGCCCGAGGAGTAGGCGATGAATTGCTCGGTGTCCAGGAGACCGCAAGCGCTAGCAAGCCCAACGACGACCGCGAGCAGGAGTGCGGCCAGGGTTAGAAACGCGGAGGAACTGCGAGTGACCGTGCGTACTCCATGTGCAGGCGTTGGGGCCATCGAACGTCGGTCATCCTAGGTGTTTCCAAGGCAGCGATGCATTGGAGGTACAAGTACGTGATTCTCGAATCGAAATTAGCAGAATTTTGAAACTTTGCCTAGGAGTTTAGAAGGGGAGCCAAGGCAGTTCCTCTTCGCGCTTGCGCCGCTTCGGGTTCACGAGGCCGAAGCCAAAGCCCCCCGCGGCTCCCATGACTGCGCCTCCGGCAATGATTGCGGTCGGCATCCACATCGGCACCTCGGCCAGGTCTTGGTCGCAGTCCGTCCGCACCTCGTCGAAGGCTGCCTCCTCGTAGGCGCGCAACTCCTCGCAGCGCTGGGCCGACCCGACGAAAACTGACTGGATGAACACTGCGGGAACCAGGCCCGCGACCAGGCCTACGAAGCCGATAAGCAGAGCCATGAGCAGGGCACGAACGATGTGCCGTCCGGTCGAACCGAGCTGCGGTACCGTAGCCTTGATCGCCTCCGTCACTGCCCTAGGACCGCCACCCGTTGCTGAGGCTGGAGTTTGGTCGCCGCGAGCCTGATGATCGAATCGGGGCTGCGGCCCTTCCACGGTATCAAGAACTCCACCACCCGGTCCGCCTTCAGCCGGGTTGCCTCCATGAGCAGGGTCCCGACTCCCGCTTGCACGGCTGCGTCCTCATCCTCCATCAGCAGATGGGCTACCTCGAGTGCGTCGGTCATGAATCGCCCCTCACGCACCAGCGGCGTGAACGCCATAACCGCGGCGCGGCGCTGCCAGCGCCCACCTGTGCGCGCCCATCTTGCGAGGGTAGCGACCAGCGACGGCTTGCCGGACAGCGAGCGAGCGATCATGTGCGCGCTGACGTCGTCGGTGTTCGGAGCGTTGGTGAGGCAGTCCACCCACGCGGCGAAGCGCTCGAACTCGCTCGTGCCGATATGCCGTGCCTGTGCGGTAACGACGACGTCGGCGACGATCCCTTCCTCAATGTTGCCGCTCAAGAACAGCGGATCGGCGATGGCCATGGCGAGCGGCAGGCCGGCCCCGCGCACATGTCGCATCAGGTCTTGGCCGAAACGGTTGGCCTGCTGGAGCGGGACACCGTAGCAGGGCGCCTCTTCCCCGTACTCGCGGTGCAGTTGCGCCGCCACCTGCGGTTTTCCCACGCTACGTAGACGACTACGGACTTCGTCAACCAACTGGGCTGCACGCTGCTGCGTCGCCTCGCCGACGGCCGGCGCGGCGGTGCTCGGCCGGGGGTCTTGATGGGGGCGGTGTCGGGCCATGGCATCATTCTAGCGCCACCACCGAGGGCTGTAGCGCCGCAGATGTCGAGGAGCATACCAACGGGGGTGGTGGCGCATACGGGATTCGAACCCGTGGTCTTCGCCTTGAGAGGGCGATGTCCTGGGCCACTAGACGAATGCGCCACGGAGAAGGCCGCGGCCCGGCCCGCGGCTAGTATAGCCGAGGCTTTTCCTCTTCGCCAACGCCTCCGGTCCCGTCCAGCGGCCTCCCGCACGCGACGGCTTGACGGCGATGAGGTGCTACCGTACGTTCCTTTCATGATGACATGACGAAATCTGGCGGGCGTGGCGCTTCTTTCGCCGGTGTCAGGAGGATTCTATGGCGAAAGAGAATAATCACGAGGAGTCGCTGCGGATCGAGGAGGTTGGCGAAGCAGTCGAGCAGATCGAGCACACCAAGCCCTACAAGCGCTACCTCGACGCGACTCTGGGGTTTCGCAATCACTGGTACCCGGCCTTCTTTAGCCAGGAGTTGGCCAAGGCGAGCTCAAGGGCGAGATGCTCCTAGGCGAGCGCATCGCACTCAAACGCGCGGGTGGCACCGTGTACGCCTTCGAGGACCGGTGTGCCCACCGCGCAGCGCCCTTCTCCAGTCGGCCGGAGTGCTACACCGAGAATACGGTGACCTGCTGGCTCCACGGATTCACCTACGACGTGCGCGACGGCAAGCTAGTGCAGGTGCTCAGTGAACCGGGCAGCGCCATCATCGGCAAGGTCAGCATCAAGAGCTATCCGGTCGAAGAGCACAACGGTGTCGTATTTGCCTTCATCGGTGACCTGGATCCCGCCCCGCCCATCACCGACAACATCCAGCCCAAATTCTTCAACAAGGGGCTGGTGTTCCATCCCCTCATGCGCAATAAGATCCGCTGCAACTGGCGCGTGGCTGCAGAGAACGGCTACGACGCCGCACACATATACGGCCATCGAGGCGCCGAGCTATTCAAGCGCTTCAACGTCGCGATCCCGTTGGGCACTTACCCTTCCACGAAAGACAATGTGACCATCATTGAGGATGAGGGGGCCAAGGGCATCCAGCAGCGGGGCGATTGGGCCCACACCCGGGGGTGGTCGCCGAGGCACGACGACTACCAGCCGGACCTGGCGCCCGGAGACTTCCGCGGCATGAGCACCAGCTAGCCAGCCCGAAGCTAAGGGAGATGTGCAGATGACCACCGACGTGCCCAGCGTGATAAAGACCCGCCAGGTGCCGCTGTCCGCCGAGCAGCAGGCCTGGGTCGACAAGGCCTGCGCCGCCATCGACGAGACCCGTATGCGCCAGTTCAACCTGGAACTCACTGCCATCCACAGCCCCACAGGGCATGAGCGGGCCGCCAGCGAGTTCGTGACTGAGTACATGCGGGGCATCGGTCTGCAGGCGTTCTACCAGCCGCTGGACCAGCACTCCGGCAACGCTGTCGGGCGTCTCAGCGGCAGCGGCGGCGGCGCCGCGCTCATGCTGTATGCACCCATCGACACGCACCTCAGCGCCAACCCGGAGGAGGATGTGCCGTGGGTCGGCCCAAAGCTCCGGCCGGACATGCTGCCTAACGCCTACGTCGACGACGGGGGCAACGTGATTGGCCTCGGCGCCTCGAACCCCAAGGGGATGGTCACTGCGCTGGTCGAGGCGGCAGCGGCCCTCAAGCAGGCCGAGGTACCGCTGGTGGGCGACATCATCGCTGCCTTCGCGGGCGGCGGCATGCCCATGACGCCGGCCCCGGGTGCCGACGCTCAAAACCACGGCCTTGGCAGCGGCGTCACCTACATGATCAACCACGGCGTAACCGCCGACTTCTGCATCATCTCCAAACCCTGGTGGGGGGTGTTCTGGGAGGAGGTGGGGCTCTGCTGGTTCAAGGTTTCGGTCCGCGGAACCATGAACTACGCGGGCATCCCCCGCGGCACGCCCGGCTTCCGCAGCTCGCTGGTCCCCGCCGCCAAGGTCCTGCTGGCCCTAGAGGAGTGGCTGCCTGAGTACACCAAACGCAACACCTCTGGCCAGTGCGCGCCCGAGGGCAACATCTCGGCTATCCGCGCAGGATGGCCCTACCGGCCAGCGTTCCCCTCGGCCACCACGGAGATATACCTGGACATTCGTGTGAACCCGCGCTCGTCTCCGGCGAAAGTCCGCGCGCAGTTCGCCGAGGCCATCGACGCCATCAAGGCGGGCGACCCGGCGTTGGAGTTGGACTGGGAGATGTTCGCGGCATACCCCGGCGCCAGCACCAGCCCGGACAACTGGATCATCCATTCGTCGATGCGCGGTTGGGAGTTCGCCGAGGGACGGCCTCATGAGGGACCACCGCCCGTGAGCGGGCAGACCGACGCGTCGGCCATCCGCAACTTGGGGATCCCCACAGCACGCTTTGGCATGCCCTTTCCTCCGGCCAACGCACCGCCCGAGTGGGACGGCCTGGGCGGCATGGGTTTCAGCTACATCCCGGACCTGGTCAAGGTCACCAAGGCCGCGATCTACGCGGCGGTGGACACCTGCACGCGAGGCCGCGAGGAGCTAGGTCTGACCTAGCGCAGGCGCGTCGGACAGAAGAGAACGGGCCGGAGGAAACTCCGGCCCGTTCATCGTCACACTATCGAGATGACCCGCTAGCCGGCTGGCGCGTCTCCGTTGCTGCCCTGGCCGTTGCCGCCCTGGCCTGGCTTGCGCATCAGGTTCACGGGGTCGGGGGCGCGCTCCGGGGTCCATTCTCCGGTGTCGGCCCAGTCGCCGCGCTTCTGGATGCCGCGCATGTGCTTATTCACCAGCATCCGCCAGCGAACGATGATGTAGTCGGCCTTGGTCAGGCGTTCGCGGTTCCAGAAGTTTTCGTTCGCGTACACGTGCTCCAGGTGGGCACGCCCGAACTGATCGAAATTATTGAAGCCCCAGGTAGGACCATCCCCCGGGTAGGCCGTCTGGCCGGCGGGTTCCTTCCAGACGAGTGGACCCAGCACGTTCTCGCAATCCTCGTGGAACTGGCGCTCTTCCTCTTCGGTACTGCAGTACCGGGTCTGCGTGATCATGTACATGTGGTGCTGTTCGTCGACGGGAACGTACCACTCGAAGTGGATCATCCCTGGCTGCGGGAACCAGTCCACCTGCAGTCCGGAGGGCAGGAACAATCCCACGTCGAGGTCGGGGCCAGCAGGCGGATTCTCGGGGTCGATGTTGGCGGCGGTGATGAGGTTCCCCTCGATCTCCGCTTGCCATACGTTGACGTCGGTCTTCATCCCAGGGCGGTCGCCCATGATTTTCACGATGCCCTTCGGCGAGTCATCCTCTTCCTCGTGAACGATGATCGACGACTTGTCCGGGGCGTAGGTCCCTAGTGGCATGGGAACGCCCGCCACGGTGACGACAGCGGAATTGCGGTGCGCGTAGATATGAGCGGCGTCGTAGCCGTTCTCCGCAGACAACCGCCAGTTGGCCTTGATCTTGTGCCGGTGAAGTGGGTGGAACTTGAGGCCAGCGTTCCAAAATTTCGGCTGCACGTCGCTCGCGAGGGGCGGCGCAGGGTCCATGTCCCCGATGAACACGAAGACGACACCGTTGTGCTCCTCGACGGGGTAGGACTTGAGGTTGATCTTTCCGATGGCTGCGCTGTCGGGCTCGGTGATGTACGCGACGGACTTGCCGTCTCGCATGTCGTACGTGAGGCCATGGAGCCAGCACGTGATCGTGTTCTCGCTGTAGCACTCAGGCTTGCTGGAGAACGAGGCGCCACGATGCGCGCAGCGGTCTTCGACGCCGTAGACTGTGCCGGCCACCCGCTTGAAGTAGATGCGCTCGCCCAGCAGCATCTCGGCGTTGGTCTCGCCATCTGCCAGCTCCTGGCCGAAGAAGGCGGGATACCAGTGATCGCGCAGCCCCAACTCTGCTTCCAGGTATCGAGTGTAGGGCTTGGCGCGCTCCACACGCTCCACTGCTTCGCCCGCGTCCTCGATCTGCAGCAGCTTCGATTCGTCTTCTCGTTCCTTGACCATGGTTCTCCCCTTCCTTAGGCACAGCGCAGTCAATAGCGCCCGCGCTCCAGCGAATTCGGTGCGATACTAGGTTGCCGCTCCGCCGCTGGCAAGCATCCGACGGATAGATGCGCGGGGGGATGCTTATCTAACGAATTTGAGCTCCTCAGTCGTCAGAAATCCCCGAACGGCGCGCTCGAACTCCTGCGGCGCAAAGCCCATGGCGCTGTGGTCTCCGCCGTAGGTGATGGACAGTCGGGCGTTCGGCGCGAGCCAGAACGCTTCGATGCCGTACCGCACGCGTATGCCTGAGTTATCGTCGCCCCAGCAGACGAGGATGGGCAGCTGCATCGCAGGCAGAAACCGGCGGAGGCTGTACTGGTCACGCACGTCCTCGTCTGCGACGTAGCGCTGGATGGCCTGGAACGCCTCCTTGCGGCCCGGCAGACGCGAGCGCCGGTACAACTCCTCCACCTGCTCGTCGGTGATCGGCTCGTAGTCGGTCCACTCGCGCCAAAGGTGATAACGCAAGGCCTCGCGCTCCGGGAGCACCAGCTCGCCTCCGGCCATGGAAGCGAGCGCAGGATTCAGGCCCGCCGCGCCCACCAGGATCAATCGCCGCACGCGGCGCGGGTAGGTATGGGCGAAGAGCGCCGCAGTCCAGCCACCAAGGCTCTGCCCGACGATGTCGATCTCGTCCAAGCCGAGCTGGTCGCAAAAGTCACGGATGGTCTCCACCCACATGGGGAAGGAGTAGCCGTCGGCTGGCATATCGGACAGCCCCCAGCCGGGCAGGTCCAGAGCGTAGACGTGCGCGTGCTCTGCCATGGAGTCGATGGCAACAGTCCATTGGTCCGCCGAAATGGGCAGCGCGACGCCGTGAATGCACACCAGCGGGCGACCCGATCCTCTTTCGATGTAGCGGATGTTGTAGCCGTTGGCGGTAACGTAGTGGTCTTCGAGATCTGAGCGCAGCCCCATGGGATCCCTCCAGATGGCGTCGTTCACGTGCCTTGCACGAGGATGAGCCGATTATTCACCAACAGCCCACTATTGGCCATGACGCTAGTGCTCAGTGTTGCCGTCGCCGTCGGTAGGGATGGCAACAGGCCTGGCGGCACAACCGAAGGTGAGGGTTGCGACTCATGAAGGCCAATGCCGCCTACTAGCTGGACAGACAGAGCTTCGCTTACATGAAGGCGGGCACCGCCGCTGCTCTGACCTACTGGGGCCTGGGCAGTTGGCTGTACCGCAACGCAATCGAGCGGGCGGGCATCCGCTCGCACCGGGCGTAGCCGGCAGACGAAGGGGCGGGCTAGGCCGGTTGCTCGGCCCGCGCTCCCTACTCGGGCTCAAGCTCCTCGAGCCCGACGACGTTTGCCCACGCCTTCAGCCCCGCACCAAAACCAAGCCCGCCAATGAGCGCAAGAACGGACTCGAGCGCTTCGAGCACCTCCTGCTCTGTCGCGCCATGGGCGATGGCCTGTCGGACGTGCGCAGCGATGTGGTCCGTGTCGCTCCGCAAGGCCGACAACACGACAACCTGGCACAGTTCCTTGGTCTTGCGGTCGAGCTCTCGCTCGTCCAGGTAGGTGTGCCCGATGAGCGCGTCATAGCGCTCGATCCACTCGGGGTCCGCCTGAACCATGAGCTTGTGGAACCCAACTACGTATCCCCGTCTCTGAAATAGCTCGTTGAGCCGCTCCTGCGCCTGTTCTTTCGCCTCTGCCATGCCTATGTCTCCTCACGTAGCGTCCGCCTAGCCTACCCCGGCGCGGTGAGTAGAATCGTGCGGCACGCATACATCACGAGACGCGGAGGCACCCATGCTCACGTTGGATCGGCGGCACCCGGACCTCGAGCACATCGTCGGTGACGACCCAGTAGGAGAGCGCATCGCCGCAGGCTTCGGGTTCACCGAAGGGCCGCTCTGGCGCGGCAGCCACCTGTTGTTCTCCGACATTCCGAACAGTCGGATCGTGCGATGGGAGCAGAAAACCGAAGGCCCGGAACTAACCACGTTCCGCACGCCCAGCGGCAACGCCAACGGCCATACGCTGGACCGGCAGGGGCGCCTCGTGTCCTGTGAGCATTCAGCTCGCAGGGTCAGCCGGACAGAGGCTGACGGAAGCGTCGTCACGCTCGCCGACGCCTTCGAGGGCAAACGGCTGAACAGCCCCAACGACGTGGTCGTGCGCAACGACGGCTCTCTCTACTTTACGGACCCGCCTTACGGTCTGCCCAATCTCACGGAAGGGAAGGAACTCGACTTCCACGGGGTGTACCGCCTGGACTTCGACGGCAGCGGGCCTCACTTGCTCGTCGACGACTTCGACCGCCCCAATGGCCTGGCCTTCTCTCTTGACGAATCGCGGCTCTACGTGGCCGACACCGCGCGCCACCACATCCGCGCCTTCGACGTCGCGGCCGATGGTTCGATCAGCGGCGGCGACGTCTTCGCCGTACTCAAGGGCAACGACGGTGAGATCGGCGGGCCGGATGGAATGAAGGTAGATGTCGAGGGCAACGTCTACTGCACGGCCCGGGGTGGGCTATGGGTTGTGAGCGAGGGCGGGACTGTCCTAGGGCGCATCATCCTGCCCGAGCAGCCGGCCAATTGCGGCTGGGGTGGGTCCGACTGGACGACGCTCTACTTGACGGCGCGCACCGGCGTATACCGGGTCGAGCTCCAAGTGGCGGGGATCGCAGTCTAGCGAGGAACTGGCTGGGGATCCAGGATTCGAACCTGGGCTGCCTGAGTCAGAGTCAGGTGTCCTACCGCTAGACTAATCCCCAGCGTACGCACCGCAGTCTAACAAACGGGCTAGCAAGCGGGGTCCGCGGAGCCAACGGCGTCGACATAGGCCTCACGCACAGCAACAGACGGCGCGGCGCGGCGCGGACGAGAAAACAACCCCCCCAGCGTCTGCTCCAAGTTCAAATGCCCGCCCCACGGCGCTGGTCAGAGCGGCTCGCGAAAGACTTGCTAGCAGGCGGAGGGAATGGCACCCAGGAAGTAGTCGGCTGACGTGAGGCGCTTGATCACTCGCTCCTTGCCGAGCACTTTCATGGTGTCAAAGAGCGGCGGCGCCGCCTCGCTGCCCGTGATCGCCACGCGAATGGCACCGAACAGCTGGCCTGCCTTGAGCTCCAGCTCCTCAGCCAGCGCACGGTAGGCCGCCTCCAGGGTCGGCACGTCCCACGTCTCGATAGCCTCGGCAGTGGTTAGCACGCGCTTCATGGCATCCCGCGTACCGTCGCGCACCATGCCCTTCTGGATGATCTTGATGGGATTGTACTTGGGTTGCTCCACGAAGAAGAAGCCGAGCACCGCCGGCGCCTCGCTCAGGTGCTTGAGGCGCTCCTGCTCGAGCGGCAGGACGCGCAGCAGGTAGGCCCGGTCGATAGGACGCGCAACCTCGTCTGGCAACTCTCGTTCCAGCAGCGGCAGCAGCTCGTCAGCCAAGTCGTCCAGCGGCATGGCTCTCATGTAGACACCATTGAACCAGTCCAGCTTTTTGATGTCGAACACCGCCGGTGACGATGCAATCCGGTCCAGGCTGAAGTTGGCGATCAGCGTCTCCCATGTCATGACGTCCGTATGGTCGTCCAGCGACCAGCCCAGCAGCACGAGGAAATTCACCATCGCGTCGGGCAGGTAGCCGCCGTCCCGAAACTCGAGAGTCGCGGCCGCGCCGTGGCGCTTCGAGAGCTTCGAGCGGTCGGGGCCCAGGATGATCGGTACGTGAGCCATGACCGGCATCGCGTAGCCCAGTGCCTCGTAGAGCTTCTGGTGGCGCGGGAGACTAGGCAGCCACTCCTCACCCCTGAGCACGTGGGTGATGTCCATGAGGTGGTCGTCCACGACGTGCGCCAGGTGGTAAGTGGGGAAACCGTCCGACTTCAGGATCACGAAGTCATCCAGCAGGCCCAGGTCGAACTCCACCGAGCCACGAACAGCGTCGTTGACGACCAGCTTCCCCTCCAGCGGCATGGCAAACCGGGTCACGGGGCTCGGGTTCTCGACCGCGCACGCTTGGCGCTCGGCAGTGCTCAGGTTTCGGCAGCGCCGGTCGTAGCGCGGCGGCTCCTTGCGGGCCTGCTGCTCTTTGCGCATGACATCGAGTCGCTCGGGCGTGCAGTAGCAACGGTAGGCCTTCTCCTCGGCGAGGAGCCGGTCCACCGGGCCCTGGTAGACACCCATGGCCTGGCGCTCCGACTGGATGTAGGGC
>CAUYXS010000024.1:0-12243 GCA_963577205.1 Dehalococcoidia bacterium
CGGGAACAGGGTTTGGCCTGGGCACGGGTGCGCTGCCGACAGAGGCGACCGGCATGATCGCTCGCATTGGGCCGGTAGAGAGCACAAGCATGATTAGCTTCGTTGGCGGCGGCGTATACACGAACGACCGCATTCCCGAGGGACGGACCGGAGGGATCTCAATCCAAGCCGTGGATACCGGGCTGCTGGACGTGCTCGCGGGCTCCGTCGCCGATGGCGTGTGGCTGGGCGATGCGAAGGCCTCCTATCGCACGGTCGTTCTGGGGTCCGTCGCGGCGCGGCGTCTGGGCGTTCGCGAAGTCACCGGCACGCAGCCGATTTGGCTTGGGGGGCGATGGTTCACAGTCATTGGCGTGCTAAACACCTTCGAGCTTTCGCCGGACCTCGATCGATCGGCGCTCATCGGCCACGCGGCAGCGGCGACGTTCCTCGACCACGAGAACCTGCCCACCCGAGTGTTGGCCCGCGTCGATCCAGCAAGGGTCGACCAGGTGGTCACGGTGCTAGCGGCGACGGCCAACCCAGAGTTTCCAGAGGAGGTGGAGGTGGACAAACCCACTGACGCCCTGGAGGCAAAGGAGGCGGCAAACGATACGTTGACGGCCCTGTTCCTTGGATTGGGAGCGGTGGCGTTGCTCGTAGGAAGCGTGGGCGTTGCCAACGTCATGGTCATCTCTGTCCTCGAACGACGTGGGGAGATCGGCCTTCGGCGCGCGCTTGGCGCGACGCAGCGTCAGGTCGCCGCTCAATTCCTCGGCGAAGCTTTGCTGTTAGGCCTAATCGGAGGCATCGGTGGCGTTCTTCTGGGCGTCGGTACGACCGTCGTGTTCGCCAACGTTAAGGGGTGGGATCCCCTCATCCCACCGTTCGCGCTGCTCGGCGGCCTCGGCGTTTCACTCGTCGCCAGCGGGGTTGCAGGGCTCTACCCTGCGGTCAAAGCCGCTCACTTGTCCCCGACCGAAGCGCTTCGAACGACGTAGAAGGCTGGAGCACGCTACGCGTCGTCGGGCAACGAGCGGGAAAGGTCGTTCAGCAGGTAATAAGCCACCTGGAGCGGGAGGCGGGTTTCGATTGCGTTGAACGACGGATCTTGAAAACCGGCTTGGCGGTTGTGCTAGCTGAGTGCACAGCATAAGCATCTGGCTAGACGTATGGGGGGGGGCCTAGCTGCTTCGGTTCGACCCCGCGTTAGCTCATAGGAGCGTGGTTCAAATCTCGGTTGTGTCAGACCCCATGGAGGCGGGTGTCAAACAGCCAATGGGCCTCTCGCGGGCCCCGCCCCTACTCGATTGGGCGCCCCACTCCTCGATAGCCGATGGACTCAGGGACGCCATCGAGGAACTCAGAGCAGCAGGCGAATTGCCCTCGCGCCGCCCAATTGCGGAGTACTGCCAGACCCAGCGGGCTACAGCAGCGAAACCTCAATGTCCGGGTGAGGGGCCATGTTGGCGAAGGGGCCACCCGGTTCCAAGTAACCAGGGTATCTCCCGTGTTCTATCGGCAGAACAATACACTGGTTCTTCGCTTCGTCACGGATGACGTTGATGGGATCGCCCCCGTCCTCAACAATTTGCATTTGTTCTTCCAACATGCGGCGATAGAAGATGATGCCCGCATCGGTAACTCCGAGGTGCTCGGCGGTCCGATTCGCCACCGCACCCTGGGCGATCCACGCTGAAGCGTCTTGGCCCTGCACGTTGTGGCTGATAAGCCGACCGTTAGGGTAATACAGGGGCAGCTCCTCCATTGGCACAACATCCTGGTATGGAATGGACTCCTCTGGAGCAGGGACCCGAACTTGGTAACGGATATACAACGTATTTGTGTCATCGACCGGCGTGCGCATTAAGAATGTGTGACGCCCGTCACCGCCCCCTACGCGCAAAGTAGCCGGGAACAACAAGGGATGACCAATTCGCCACTCGTGGTGGCTCTCGTCAGCGCCGACTGTTACGCGACGCTTGATGATCCCGTGTTCAAACCGCTCGAAGCCCATCTTCAGATGATGCTTGGCCCGCTGCGGCAGGACATCACGCCACTCCTTACCCTTTCCACGGCGCCCGTTGACCCAGGTTCCCCAATAACCGTGGAGGTGCTCAAAGTGCGCAGGGTCCAGTGCGTTGTCAACGGCCTGAAGCCAATTGCAGGGCAAAACGGACTCAGTCAAGGAGCGTTCGACGCCCTCCCAGACCAGTAGGTCCCAGCGTGGCAGCAGCGGTGCGGGTTCCGGACCGAGATAGGCAAAGATCAAGCCTCCAAGTTCCTCAACCGGGTAGGTCTTGGCCTGAATCTTGGACTTGAACGTGCTGCCGGCCGGCTCGCCTGGTTGGTCAAGGCACTTGCCATCAAATCCGTAAATCCAGCCATGGTAGGCGCACCTGATACCGTCCGGTTCCGGGATGCCGTAGAGGAGATTCATGCCACGGTGAGGGCATGAAGGGTCTATCAAACCGAGCTTGCCATTAGGGGTCTTGTAGAGGACGAGGTCTTCCCCAAGGAGACGGACCGGCCTGGTTGGCTCCTCCCTGTCCATCTGAACGCTGCCCGCGATCGGATGCCAGTACCGCCGCATGAGATTGCCCATGGGTGTGCCTGGACCAACCTGGGTCAATCGGTCGTTTTGCGCCTGGGTCAGCATGCGAACCTCTTTTCATCCCGCCACAAACTCGGCGGGCTCATAGCGTCCTGGGGCACCTGTCCACCGGAGCATACCCCAGAACCTCCGCAGTGTATCGGCCCAGGGCGGCACAGAAATCGGGGCGCGCGCTACCGCCCACCACTAGACCCCAGACGCTCAATCGGCGCTTGACGGAGGGCAAAAAGAATCCGCCGTGACGGCGGATGAAAAGGTGATGGTCGGGGTGGCCGGATTTGAACTCTGGTCCTCCCTCACCACACCGAGCCAGCGCTACGATGCGGTTGCCCCATCCAACGCCGCAACGTATCGTTGGCTCTACTATGACCTCCTCCACCCAACCCACCGCCCTCGCACACCTCCGCGTCGTTGAGCTCGCGCTGAATGCCGCTGGCCCCGCCGCCTACGCCGCGTCCTACCTCGGCGGCCTCGGCGCCAATGTCGTCAAAGTCGAGCCCACCACCGGCGACCCCGCCCGCCGCCTCCCCCCGTTCGCGAACGACGTCGTGCATATCGAACGCTCCCTCCCCTTCGCCAACGCCAACCTCAACAAGCGCTCGATCGCCCTTAATCACACTCTACCCGCCGACGCCGCCACGCTGCGCGATCTCATCGCCTCAGCAGACATCCTGATCGAGGCCCTCGGCGTCGGCGAACTCGCCAGTCTTGGCTACGACCCGACCGCCCTCGACACCCTGAACCCGACCCTCGTCACCATCAACATCACGCCCTTCGGCCAGTGGGGCCCATACGCCCACTATCGAGGCGGCGACGCCGTCGCCGCCGCCATGTCCGGATTCATGACCAACCAGGGCGACGACCAACGCCCGCCCGTCGCGCCCCCCTGCGAAATGAGCTACCAGCTCGCCGCCATCCAAGCCGCGTTCATAGCCATCGCCGGAGTCCGCCACGCCCGCCTCACCGGCCACGGCCAGCAGATCGACCTGTCCCTCCAAGAAGCGCTCACCTACGCCAACGTCCAGTCCGTAGCCAAGTACTCTCAGCGCAGCGAGGTCGTCAAACGACCCGGCCGCGAGGGCGGGCCCTTCAACATCTATCGAGCCCGCGATGGACGCTACGTGTTCATCGCCATCTACTTCGCCGCCCACTGGCACACACTCACCCGCGACTGGATGCAGGACCCCGTCCTCTCCGCGCCCGAGTGGGACGTCCAGCAGTACCGTATCGATAACGTCGACGTCATCCAGATGCTCATCGGCGAGTTCATCGCCGGTTTCGACGCCGACGATTTCGTCGCCCAGTGCCAGGCCAAGGGCATCGCCTGCACGCCCGTGAACACGCTCGAAGACCTCACCCACGCCGAGCAGCTCACTCAGCGGGATTGGTTCTGGACCGTCGAGCACCCCGTCATCGGTGCCTACCAGGCGCCCGGCGCGCCATTCATCATGTCCCGCACGCCCTACCGCCTCCTCCGACGCTCACCCCTGCTCAACGAACACCATGACGAGGTCATCGCCGAGTTGGCGAGCCTTCCCCCACGCCCAACCAGCACCCCAACTACGCCCGTCGCCCTCCTCGACGCCATTCGCGTCGCCGACGTCACCCGAGTGTTCGTCGGCCCCATCGGCACCCAGCTCCTCGGCTTTTACGGCGCGCAAGTGATCAAGGTCGAATCAGCCGACCTGCCCGCCAATCGTGACCCATCCCGGGGCATCTACCCCGACATGAATCGCAACAAGCTCAGCTGCACCATCGACCTGCGCAATGACGACGGCAAAGGGCTCTTCAAACAGCTCGTCCAGATCTCCGACATCGTCGTCGACAACTTCTCCGCCGGCGTCATGGATCGCCTCGGCGTCGGCTACGAGGCGCTGCGCGAGGTACGGCCAGACGTCATCCGTATCGGCATGCCCGGCATGGGCTCCACAGGCCCCCAGGCCCGGTGGGTCACCTACGGGAACTCCCTCCAGGCCTACACCGGCCTCGTCCACCTCTGGGGCCACCCCGCATCGCCCATGGAGGCCCACGCCAAAGGCACCACCCCCGACTACGTCGGCGCGGTCTTCATGGCTCTCGCTTCCCTCGCCGCCATCGAATATCGCGATCGCACTGGCGAGGGCCAAGAGCTTGAAGTCAGCATGCTCGACGGCCAAGCCGCCCTCATGGGCCCCGCCATGCTCGACTACACGGTCAACCAGCGCTCCTGGGGCCCCGTCGGCTACGACGAACCCCTGACCGCCAACTTGGCTCCGTACGGCTGCTACCCCACCCGTCACCCCGACTCTTGGCTCGTCGTCGCCTGCGAAACTGATGCCGACTGGCAGGCCGTCGTCATCGCCATGCGCGAGCCACCGTGGGCTGACGAGCGCTTCGCCACGCTCGCAGGCAGGCGGGAAAACCGAGCGACGCTGGACGAGCACATCGCCGGGTGGACCGTCGGGCTCACGCCGCACCAATCCCTGCGCCTGCTCCAGAACGCCGGCGCGCCCGCGGGCATCGTCATGAACAGCGAGCAGCTCTACATGGACCCCCACCTGCGCGCCCGCGGCCACCTCGTCGAGATCAACGAGCCCCCGTGGGGCACCCTCACCCACCAGGGCGTTCCCGCGATTCCTTCACTTTCTCCGGCGCGCGCCAACAGCAAGCCCCCCTGGCCCGGCGATGACAACGCGCAGGTCTTTGGCGATATCCTCGGCCTGTCCGCAGACGAGATCGCCACGCAAACCGAAAACGGCGCCATCCGCTAGCGCCAACAGGAGTGCCCATCATGGAGTACGAATTCATCCTCTACGAGAAGATGCGCCAAGGGGTCTTGATTACCCTGAACAGGCCCGACCAACTCAACGCTCTCAACGAAAAGATGCGCGTAGAAATGGATCAGGCCTTCGCCGAAGCCGAGGCCGACCCCGAGATTAGAGCCATCGTGCTCACCGGCGCAGGCCGCGCCTTCTGCTCCGGAGCCGACATGGGCAGAGAGCGCGCCCCCACCTCCTGGCCCTCCGGCGTCCCTGAAGGCATGGCCGTCGGCGAGCACATCGCCGGCTGGCGCAACCGCGACGGCACCGGCTCCAAGCGACTCCAGCGCATGTGGGAGCTCAACAAACCCGTCATCGGCGCCATCAACGGCTGGGCCATGGGCTGGGGGTCTTGGTTCGCCATCTGCACCCACATGACCTACGCGTCGGAGCGCGCCGTCTTCGCGCAGCCTGAAGTGCGCCAGATATCGAACACTCACTTCATGTGGACCCTAATCGCCGGATTCAAGAACGCCCTGCGCTACGGTCTCACCGGCGACCACATCGACGCCTGGGAAGCCAAGCGCCTCGGTCTCGTCAACGACGTCGTCCCCCACGACGAACTCATCGACACCTGCTTCGAACTCGTCGAGCGCATCGCCATGGTCAGCCCAGACTCCATCGCCATAAACCTCGCCATCGCCACGCGGGGACTCGACCTCATGGGCCTCAACAACGCCTGGCAACTCAACGCCGAACTCTCGGGCATGGTCCACTCCTCCGTCCGCGAAGAATGGCGCCGCCCCATGGAAGAAGCCGCGCGCGAACGCGGCGCCAAAGGCTACATCGACGTCCGCGATACCCCCTTCCAACCCGAACCCTTCGGCCCCCGCTCCAAGCCGCGAGAAGATACCGAGAACCCGACCTAACCGTCTGTGTCCTGCCTGCCGCCAGTAGCTGCTTCGAGAGCATCACGCGCACGGCGTAATCGTGGCTCATTTGAGCGTGCGATGAAGAAGACGAGGTTGTCATCGCTCGGTGACAAGCGCAGGAGAGTGAGATCGGCGGGGGAGGTAGCTTGCATGGGGAGGACTATGGCGCAGCGAGATCCGGGTGTCCAGCCTGATTTCATCCAACGCTGGGATCTGGCGCTGGGCATATACTCGCGGCTGTTTTCAGGCGAACACATCAACCAAGAGGAGCGCGCATGACCACGGGCAATGGGTCTGACGAGGAGAGCTTGGCCTTCACGCTGAAGTACAACGCGCCGATGGCACCGGGGAGTGCGGAGCGAGCGCTCAAGGAAGCGAAAGAGGTGCTCGGGCTATTGGGGGTGCAGTTCTTGCTGTCGTCGGGTACATGCCTGGGAGCAATCAGGGACAACGCGATCATCCCGTGGGACGACGACATCGACATCATGTCAATCAAGGGCGCGAACGGGCTCACCGACGCGCAAGTCGGAGAAGCGGTGGCCGCCTTCGAGGCGCGCGGGTATTACGTCTACGCTCCCGAGGGTGAGCACCAGGCGTTTTCAATGATTAAGGACTACGTCCGGATGGGATGGGATTGTTATCAGAACGATGGCGATTCGGTGTTGGTGTACCCGAAGACGGTGATACCGCTCGGCCTGTTGCTGAACCCGCGGGAGATCACCTTCCTCGGTGAGCGCTATCTCGTACCCAATCCGCCAGAGGAGTACCTCCGCCTGAAGTATGGCGAGGCATGGCGCACGCCGAAGCGGGCGGGGGCGTATGAGATCGACGTGGTGGAGAAGATTCCGAGCATGGACGTTGCGGGGAGCCCATGCAGGCTACGGGTGCTCGATGAAGAGGGGGAGCCAGTGGCCGACGCTGCGGTGACGCTGGTAGGCGCTGGACGCTCGACCACGGATGCGGACGGCTACGCTGAGTTGATCCTGCCGGGGCCTGATTGGTACGCGTTGGTCATCAGGTACGCGGGGCACGAGCAGGTGCTCTATATGGAGGAGCTGGCGCCGGGGGGCGCCTACCTGTACCGGGCGGACGCGGCGGCGAAAGCGACCGCGGCGGCAGGGAGGACGGTGGGAACGCTGGGGGCGTTGCTGACGACGGAGTAGAGGGAGCGGAGAGATGATGAGATGGTGTTCGTCACCTCGGCCGATCTCACTGAAGCTGCCTCTGACCGTAGTATTGAGCAGGGGCGACCGTACCGTGGCCGAGACCATAGCTAGCCACTTTGGAGGGTTGGTCGCTCAAGGATTGGTGCGCCTCCTGCCCATGGCATGATCGGCAGCAGCTATCGCCGCTGAATCTTTGACCGCAGGTTCGACCACTGAACGAGGCTCCGCTAAGAGTTGTTCCCACACCGCAGTCATTCGGGGACGCGAGCTATCACTGTCGGATGACATCCGGGGCTCCTTGTCAGTGTTCGTAATTACCGGCGTCACGATCTCAGGCTAGCCCTGGCCGGCCGCCCGTACGCGCTCCGCCGTGATCGGCAACTCGAAAACGCGCGTGCCGATAGCGTCCGCAACGGCGTTCGCAATGGCAGCAGCAGTCGCATTGTTGGCGAGCTCGCCTATCGCCTTGGCTTCGTATGGTCCCGTCCCTCCCGCCGTCTCTATCAGCACGGTCTCCAGAGGAGGAATGTCGGCTATCGTCGGGAGCTTATAGTCGGCCAAGTTGCCATTAAGCACCCGTCCCTCCTCGGCCATGAACTCCTCCGTCACCGCCAGGCCAAGGCCCGTCACCGCGCCACCGTCGATCTGCCCCTGATGACCGATCGGATTGATGATTGTGCCGACGTCGTGCACCGTCACCAGCTTGCGCACTCGCACCTGCCCCGTCTCGCGATCCACGTGCACATCCGCTACCTGCGCACTGAAATACATCATGTCGCCCGGCTGCGGAGCGTCGTGCGCGAAGCGCACGCTGAAGGGCAGCCCTCGACCCTCATCGAGCCCTTCGCGGATCAGCGCGCACGCGCCCACAACAGCCGTGCCTTCCGTATACGTCACCCGGCTCGCCCGCGGTCCCTCATCGAACGGCGTGCTGTCCGTATCCCCTGCCCGCACCTGCACCTGCGCGAGCCCCACTCCCAACTCCGACGCCACGATCTGCTGCTCGATCGTATGCGTCCCCGTGCCCACGTCGACCGTTGGGCTGAGTACGCTGAATGTGCCATCGGCCTCAGCCGTCATCACCACGCCACCCGGCCCTCCCCCGATCTGACGCCCGAAGATCGCCATACCCTTGCCATGGCCGGGAACCGCATCGCGATGGCCCCATCCGCTTGCCGCCATCGCCGCCTCCAGTACGAGCCTGGCATTGATCAGCCGCAGTGGGGTGCCCACCGCGTCCTCCTCGCCCACGTCGAGCATGTTCATCAACCGGAACTCCGCCGGCTCGATCCCGAGCTCGCCCGCCAACAGGTCCATGTGGCACTCAATCGCGAACGTGTACTGATGCGCCCCCGGCGCCCGGAAATAACCGCCAGGGGTCGTATTCGTGTATATCTGAAGAAACTCGAACGACGTATGCGGTATGCGATAGCCACCTCCCACGTAGTGCCACGTGGAAAGCGCCGCATTCGGTTTCATCGCTCCGTACGCCCCACTCGCGTGCACCATCTGCGCCCTGCGCGCCACCAGACGGCCATCGCGCATGACCCCCGACCGCACGAACACCACCGTCGGATGCGTCGGATTGCTAGCCGTCATCTCCTCGTGGGAGGTCATCTCGATCCGCACCGGCCGACCCGCTTGCCTCGCGAGGAGGTACGCCACAGGCAGATCTCGGGCATCTCCCTTCCCTCCGAAATCCCCGCCGACCGCCACCACATTCACCCTAATCTGCTCCTCAGGGATGCCCACAGCCTTGGACAGCTGTATTCGAGCCCGGAACGGGGCTTTGCTGGAGCACCAAGCCTGCACCCGGCCATCGTCGCCGATGGCGATTACGCTGGCGTAGCGCTCCAGGTACCCCTGATGCCGGCTTGGGATCGTGAACGTGTGCTCCATCACTAGGTCCGCCTGCGCGAACCCGCCATCCAGATCTCCCTTCGTCCACGCCAACCGCGTCTGCCCGTTGTGGACACCCGTCGCCAACCGCTGAAGCGGCGCGCCATCGTAGGCCGCGATGTCGTCGTGCAGCAGCGGCGACTCGGCCCGCATCGCCTCCAGCGGATCGAACACCGCCGGCAGCACCTCGTACTCCACCGCGATCAGGCCAAGCGCCTGCTCTGCCGCTTCAAGCGTCTCCGCCGCCACCGCCGCCACCCGGTCCCCAACGTAACGGACACGGTCCCAACAAAGCACCGGCATATCGCGGAGCACCTTCCCCATCAACAGGCCAGGCTCGTCCGCTCCCGTAACGACCGCCTTCACGCCGGGCACCCCCCAAGCCCCCGACGCATCGACCGCCACGATGCGCGCGTGGGGATGCGGGCTCCGCAGGATCGCGCCCCAAAGCATCCGTGGAAGGTTGACGTCACCCGCGAACCGAGTGCGTCCCGTCACCTTGTCGGGTCCTTCGATCCGCCCGACGCGCGCTCCGATAACTGACGATCGTGATGCCATACCCTGTGCCTTTACCTCCCGCCGATCGGCGCCTATCTTACGTGAGTCTCCGGCTCCAGACGCGGCTAAAACCCTATGGCCAACCCCATGGATCACATGCCGCACTGTGGTACAACAGGGAAGCCAGTGCAGTATGGTGACGACCAAACGCCTTGAGCGGACAGAAGTCGCTCCTTGAGTATCGTGGAAATGTCTGAACTCAGTTCACCGGATCCCTACTATATGACCGTCCTGCTGTGGCTGGCCAAGACCGGTATCTTGGCCCTCCTCTCCGGTTTCTTGGCGTGGCTGGGCGTCCGCGCCATCGATGCGCTCACCCCCCTACATGAGCGGCAACATATTGGCGAGAGCCCCGTCGCCACCGCATGGTTTATCGCCGGCTTCTTCATCCTTATGGGGATGGCC
This sequence comes from Dehalococcoidia bacterium, assembly GCA_963577205.1. Classification (GTDB taxonomy): domain Bacteria; phylum Chloroflexota; class Dehalococcoidia; order Lucifugimonadales; family Australimonadaceae; genus CAUYXS01. The sequence goes on from CAUYXS010000024.1 coordinate 10,292, forward strand.
ATCCACGGGGGGGCTACCGCCCCCGGCGTTATCGGGGGCCCGGTCCTGGACTACCTCATCGACCTTCGGCGACTGGGCCTAGTTGCCGCTAGCTTCCTCGTGAGTCTGTTGATCTTGCTGGCCGTGTTTCTGGTCCTGGATAAGCTCACGCCCAAAATTTCCTTCATCCGCATTGAAGGCCACCCGGAGGCAATTGGCCTGTACGTTTTTGGCTACCTCGTGTTCTTCGGGCTTGTTCTCCACGCTGCCCTGACTTCGCCCCTCTGAGCTGCCTCCAATGAGCGCCCGGTGGCTAGTCGTTCTGATCATCGTCGCATCGGGTGCTGGCGCGTTGCCGGCTTCCGTGGCACGCGCCTCCCCGTCCGAGGAGTTCCAACGGGTCGGCGAGGACATTCACGACCAATGGGGGATAGCCCGGACCCGGGCGAGTGGCACGGACGGGTTCTTGGGGATCACATCGGCGGGGTTCGATCCGCTCCTGGCCCCGGAGAGTCTCGGGCAGCACGTGGACATAGCTTGGGATCTAGGCCTCGAGCTGGCCCACAAGTACCCCGACAGAAACCAGCGAGCGGAGCGCATCTTCACCTTCGTCAGGGACCGCGTCCTGTATACCTCCGACCGGGACCAATTCGGCACGGATGAGTACGCACAGAACGCCGATGAGGTGGCGGTGACCATCGTGAACAGCCGATTGGCCAAAGGAGACTGCGAGGATATCTCGATCCTGTTGGCCATCATGTACAAAGCGGCAGGCTACCGTTCGGCCATAGTGCTCCTTCCAGGCCATGTGGCTACCTTGGTTCACCTGCCCGACTATAAGAAGGCCCCTCGGAAGATGACGCTCATGGGAGAGCCCGGCTGGGTCTGGGCCGAGGCCACCGGAGCCACCAACCCCTTCGGCTGGGTGCCCGAAGCGCTGCTGGATGGGCCGATCGCCGCGAGAGAGGTAACGACTGCGGAGCTGAGAGAGCGACCGAGGGGCGCCACCGAGGTCACTCTAGAAAGGGTACTGCCCCCTAGCGGGTCTGGTGGTGCCGCTGGCACCGGTCTTTGGACCCTGCTGGGCGTCGGCGGCTTCCTTTGGGTAATGGCTGGTCGCAGGGGCGGCATGCGTGGCCGGGGGAGACACCGGTAGCCGCCAGCGGCACCAAGCCTGTAGGTTACTGATGCCACGGCAAGGTGGCCAAGCAGGCTAAAGCTTGGGGCGGATCCCGTTGGGCATTTCACTCAACATAGGAATGCGTCACTTCTGCACCTCCGTGGGGATCGACTCTAGTCCATCTCCACCATGAACACGAGCGAGGCCCCGCCACTCTCGGTCGAGCGTCAACCTAGACGAGCGGGCGCCCCTGACGGAGCGCCCGCTCGTCTAGGTTCGACAGTACCTACGCGAAGACTACAGCGGTCTCCCCGGCCGCCGGAACACCGGCAACCAGAACCGGTACGTCACAAGACCACCAACCACCAGTGGAGTAAGCCCCCAAAAAATCGCGAACCCTATCTGCACGTCGCCCAGCAGGTTCTCCCCAACAAGCACACTCCGCAGCGTTACGGCATACACGGCCATCCCCGTCACCTGGAGGACGTAGAAAAGAACGACGACGATACCGGCCGCGCCTCCCCGCCAGGTCCAAGATCTGCGCGGTGTTCCAGCCACGAGCGCGAGCACGATGATTAGCCCAGAGTGGAGCATCAGCGCGTCCACTGCTAGGCCATATTCCTTCGTGTCGGCCACAATCCGCACGGTGAGTGTCCCGCCGAAGCGGCTGAGCCACAGGTCTGCCGGCAACAGCGCATTCGCGCCCGACACGATCGCACTGTCGTAGATGGAGGAGAACCGCAGCCACACAAGGCTGATAGCGAGGAATCCTACTCCCGTCAGCGCCGCGGTGCGTAGCAGATTAGGCGGCTCGCGCATGCCCCCACCGCCTGACCCAGAATAACCAGAGCGT
>CAUYXS010000025.1:0-12213 GCA_963577205.1 Dehalococcoidia bacterium
CCCTATGGGGTTGCGTGAGTTGACTACGTACAAGTGGGTTGCGCTGGGCAACGGCCACGTACGCGAGTAGCAGAGAGGAGGGGCACCAGACATGGAATTACGTTTCGAGCGCGAGGTCCGCACGCCCCACTCTGAGGTCTACACGATCTTCGAAGAGGACCAGCCGCAGGGCCGCTTCGACATCCACTATGCAGGCAATGTGATTCACGCCACGCTGACAGTGTCCGAGCGCTTCACGCAGGATGAGATACAAGACCTGATCGACGACCTCGACTCGGAGATCCTCGACGCCGTGGGCCTGTCACGAGACGACCTCATCATCCATGTCCACCAAGGGCGTGAGATCGGCGTCTTCTCCAATCGCGAGTACTCCGAGGACGAGGAGATCGCTCCGGGCGAGAACTAGCCGAAGCCGACTCAGGCTCCGCCCCACGGTCAGCCCCTTTGGTCATCGACGCCCACACCCACCTGCTCCCGCCAGGCTTCCGCGATCGCCTCGCGGAACTGCGGAGGCGCGATGCGACCTTCGCGACGCTGTTCCCCACCGACGATGCTCGGCTCGCGACGGCCGACGACCTCGTCGCGGCCATGGAGCGCGACGGCGTCCAAACCTCAGTTGCGGTCGGCTACGGCTGGTGCGATCCGGCCGTAGCCAGGGAAGCAAACGACTACCTTTTGGCCTCAGCCGAGGCTCACACGGGGCGCATTGTGCCGTTCGTCAGCGTCCACCCCGGCTGGGGTGACGCAGCCCTCGCCGAGGTGGAACGCAGTGCCGCCGCGGGCGCCCGCGGCATCGGCGAGTTCCATTTGGCCAGCCAGCGCATCGACCTCCCTCATGGCGACGGCATGCCGGAGCTGATGGCGCTGGCAGCGAGGCTCGGCCTGCCAGTGTTGGTCCATGGGTCGGAGCCGGTAGGCCACGCTTACCCCGGTAAGGGCGATACGACACCTGACAAGCTCATGGCATTGGCGCAGGCCTACCCCGGTACAACGTTTATCTTCGCCCACTGGGGCGGCGGGCTACCCTTCTACGCGCTGATGCCGGAAGTCTGGGCGGCGTTGACGAACGTCTATTTCGATTCCGCTGCGTCGCCGTTCCTCTACGGCGCGGACGTCTTCGCCGCCGTCACAGGCGTCGTCGGAGCCGACCGTGTCCTCTTCGGGTCCGACTTCCCGCTGCTCAGCGCGCGACGATCGGCGGACCAGGCGCGCACCGTGCTGCCGCAGGACGACGCCGCGGCGGTGCTCCATGGCAACGCGGCCCGACTCTTCGGGCTCTAATGGACACTCTGCCCGATTATCTCCGCGAGGGCCTTGATATCGTCTTCGTCGGGATCAACCCAGGCGTCTACTCGGCCCAGGTCGGACATTATTTCGCGACCCCGCAGAATCGATTTTGGAAGGCCGTGAACCGCTCGGGTCTCGTCCCCGGACACGACGACCTGGGCCCTGAGGACGACGCCAGCATGCCCGGCTACGGCATCGGCTTCACTGACGTGGTCAAACGGGCCAGCAACAGCGCCGGTAGTCTGCGGGTCGCAGACTACCGGCGCTGGGCGCCGGAGACGAAGGAGAAACTCCTACGCTATGCACCCGCCATCGTCTGCTTCAATGGCCTGATGGGCTACCGCAACTATGTTCGCTACGCGGACGGCGTGCAGACGGAGCTCGCACTGGGGCGCCAGCAGGAGCGAATCGGCAGCAGCCTCATTTTCGTCGCGCCCAACCCAAGCCCGGCAAACGCCGTTTACTCGCTGGAGGACATCGCGAGATGGTATGGCGAGTTGGGCCGGCTGCGCGACGAGATCAGGGGGGGGCCGTGAATGAACCAGGCCGGATCCGGCTCTTCGTTGCGGCTGAAATACCACCGACCGCCAGGGGCGCGCTGGGGTTGCTTCAGGCCACGTTGCGCGAGCGGATAGCGGCGCGCGGCGCTGGGTGACGCCCGGCAGAATCCATCTGACGCTGAAGTTCCTCGGGAACGTGGAGGTTATCCGGGTGCCGGAGCTGGCCATCGCCATGGCGAACGCGGTGCGAGGCCAGCCGGTCTTCGATCTGGCCGTGGGTGCCATTGATGTCTTCCCGAACGCCCACGCCCCAAAGGTGCTGTGGGCTGGGCTCACGGGAGATCTCGATGCGCTCACCCTGCTGCGGGACCGCACCGAAGCAGCGCTCGTTGGCGTGGGGTTCCTCGCCGAGGAACGGCCGTTCAGGGCGCACCTGACGCTGGCCCGCGTGCCGAACGGCGTGCGCCCGCACGAGTTGACTGAGGTCACGGGCACGGGGGGCGAATCGGCCAACGACACGCTAACCCGCTTCTCAGTGGAACGAGTCGCCTTGGTCCACAGCGTGCTTGGAGAGGAAGGGCCAGCCTACTGGTCGCTGGCCACCGCGGACTTGGTCTGAGGCTAGGCCAACGTCTGCCAGATGCCGCCGCCCGCGATGGCAGCACCCATGAGCAAGACGAACGCCGCGAAGTTGACATGCCTCGCGAGAGCCAGCAGCAACCTGATCGACACGAGCCCGACCGCCAACGCAACAAAGGCGCCGACGAGCCCTTCGGTGCTGGTCAGCAGGTTGGAGTCGAAGCCAGCGATGAGCGCGGCACCGAGTCCAGCGGGGATGCTCATGAGGAAGCTAAGCCGCAGCGCTGCCTCGCGCTCGACGCCGCGGCCGAGAAGGACGGCGACGGTGAGCCCGGACCGGCTCAGGCCCGGAATGGTGGCAAGCCCTTGGGCCAGGCCGGCGAGAACCGCATCTCCTCTCCCGATCTCCTTTTCACCATGCGTGCCGTGTCGCGGTGAAGCCAACTGCACAGCGCCGGTAAACAGCATCGCGACGCCGACGGCGATCATCGCGGCCGACCCTGCTCGCGACGACAGGTTGCCGAGTGTCAGCACCAGCGGCAAGCCGACCACGATGCTGGCGGCCGTGGCCAACACAAGGAAGTCGAAACGTGGCGAGCGCGGCCTCTCGCGGCGGACCGCCTCGCGAAGTAGCTCGAGGACCTCGGCACGGAATGCAATAGCGGCGGCCATAGACGTCCCTAGGTGGAGCCAGAGCCCGAGGGCAATCGCCTCGTCGATATCGCGGTCGAGGACGAGGTTCGCAATCGCTGTGACGGCGCCCTGGGAACTGACAGGCAGCCACTCGAAGAGACCTTGAAGCAGGCCGAGGAATGCTCCTGTCGCCATGCCCCGAATTCTAATCAGCCCTTTGCGCCGTGGACATTGGTTCCGTGAGGGTTCCGTGAGGGTTCCGTGGGGCTCGTGGGGCTCGTGGGCTCCGTGGGGCGTTCGTGGGACAGGCGCGCTCCTCGCGGAGGTGGCGTGCGTCCCCAAGCTCAGGTCTCTGGTCTCGGTGCTCTAGAATGGTCTTCGGCTCGAGTGCCGGAAGGACATCATGGCGCTCTGGGATGGCCTGCTTTCAAGCGCGATGATCGTTCGCGATACGAGGGCTTCTTGGGCTAGGGGCTACAGAGCGCATCAGCGTCAGCTGGATAGACTCTTAGGCAGCAAGGAGCAAGACCATGGAGATTGGCAAGGCCCTACCTTTCCTACAGCAACACCATCGCATGGTCGTGACGACGTTCCGGCGCTCAGGAGCGCCACAGATGAGCCTCGTGCTGGGCGGGCCCTTCCGGGACGGCATAGCACTGGTCGCCCGCGACGATTCCGCCAAGGTCCGTAACCTGCGGCGTGATTCCCGGTGCGCAGTGCTCGTGGCTTCGGAGAGCTGGGGCAGCTGGGTGACCGTCGAAGGTAGTGCGGTCATCCACGGCCAGGACAACACGGACAGCGAGGAGCTACGCCAGCTACTACGGAATGTCTTTACTGCCGCGGGAGGCACCCACGACGACTGGGGCGCGTACGATCGCGCGATGAGGGATGAGCACCGCGCGGCAGTTTTCATCAGCCCTCGCGCCGTGTACGGCCAGCGCTACACATAAGTCTTTCACCTGCACGCCGTCCTGTTGTGGGCCACCCTAGCGCGGGCGCACCGGCTGGTGGACATTGTGGTCCATCAGTTGGGATGGTTCGAGGCAGGAGCTCGCCCTTGTGCCCAGCACATGGTGGCCGAGGGCACGGGCGGTAAGTCAGCTGCGACAGGTCGCGATGTGAGTTGGCGGCAGCGCACTCGATGGACAGAGAGGGGATGTGGTCAAACAGAACAAATGTGCCAAATTGCTCTGGCGCAGTCAGCTTCTCTTCAGCAATTCTCCTCTCACTTCGAAGTGAGAGGATCCGTAATGACTGATATCCCTTGGTGGGAGATGCCCAAGCTGACGTATCGGCCGCAGTACCTGCAGCTCACGTACTTGTTGCAGGAGCTCCAGCCGTCGGCCGCGACACGTGTCGCCGACCTACGGCTGGCCGCCATGGACGAGCCGGCGATCGACTAGCGCGCGAGCTATTCGAACTCGGTGGCGGGGTCGAGAAGCAAGCAGGGCTCCCCCCACTGGCCTACGTCATCGAGATCCCATAGCTCCACTGACGCCGCGTCCTTCAAGCGGATACCGGCGTCGCCGCCGTAGACCAGCAACACCGTGCCCTCGCCGGAGTCGAACACCTTGGCTGCGTATGCCGGCACGGGACCTTCGCTCGACCAGCCCGTGACCACGCAGGGGCCGATTGACCCGTCGGGGCGCATCGACACGACCCGCGACAGCTCAGTCGGCTCCTCGCGGGCCTGGAAGACTTTCACCACCGCCCATTCGGTGTTGGGGCCGGGCTCGATGTCGATCTCAATGTAGGGGGCCATCGCGCTCAGGCTAGCACGCCTTGGGAGCGCAGGGACAGGCTCGGCGGAAAAACCAACGCCCGTGCCGGAGGCCGCTGCGCAGCAAACGAGGCTTTAGCCCATCGCCACTTGTGCCTCTAGCTTGGCCTTGATCTGCTTGTTGATGGCCTTCACCGACTCCGGTGTGATTCCAGAGGCCTCGTGCTCTTTATTGTTGTAGACCAGCTCGTCATCGATGTAAACCTCGAAGCGGCCCTTCCCGACGGGCGTTAACGTCACGCCGACCTCGTTCCCGCAAGCTCCGAAAATCTCGGTCGCCATCCAGGCGGCCATAGGGAGCTTCCCTCAGCCGACGCAGTAGCGGATGTCTACTTGGACTTCGCCTTCCAGTTCTTCGGTCATGACAACATCCTCCTGCGTGAATGGTCAAAAACGAGTGTAGCAGGTGCCTTCGTAAGCGTTACCCTACTGACAGAAGTGCTTGCGGCGTAGAGAATCGCACCGTGCCATCCACCGTCACACTCCTCGGCATCGAAGGCCTACCGGAGGTCGAGCCGGGCGCCGACCTCGGTGCGCTTATCGCCGAGGCGGCGGCTGGCCAGGGCACGCCGCTGGCCAACGGCGACGTGCTGGTCGTAACCCAGAAGGTGGTCTCGAAGGCCGAAGGCCGCATCACCGATCTGCGCACCGTCACGCCGTCGGCGCTGGCCCAAAGTTACGCCGACGCCTGGGACAAGGACGCGCGGGTCGTCGAAGTGGCCCTGCGCGAGGCGGTGCGCGTCGTTCGCATGGAGGCGGGTGTGCTCATCACCGAGACGCGCCACGGCTTCCGGTGCGCCAACTCCGGGGTGGACGCCTCGAATTCCGGCTCGACCCATACCGTCGTGCTGCTGCCCGAGGACGCCGACGCCTCTTCCCGTGCGATGCGCCAGCGCGTGCGTGAGCTGTGCGGCGTTGACATCGCCGTCATCGTCAGCGATACGTTTGGCAGGCCATGGCGGGAGGGCGCGGAGAACGTCGCCGTCGGCGTCGCCGGAATGGAGGCGGTGCTCGACTATCGCGGACAATACGACTCCGACGGGCGCGAGCTCATGTCCACGACCATCGCCATCGCCGACGAGCTGGCCGCGGCGTCCGAGCTGGTCACGCACAAGCTGGCGCGCACGCCTGCCGCCATCATCAGGGGCTACGTCTACCCCGCGGGCGACTCGGGCGTCGCACCGCTGCTACGCGAGCGCGAAAAGGACCTGTTTCGGTAGTGCATCCTCCGCGTGTTTGGCCCGTTCACCCCTCCTTGTTTGACCCTCTTTAGGGGTGGTGCTACGCTGGCCGTGGACGGGAGCTGGGGTGAGCCCGGCTGAGAGGCCCTGCGTTCGGGGCGACCGGCGCACCTGATCTGGATAATGCCAGCGCAGGGATCACCACGGACCATCGTCCCCTGCAAGGCGATGGTTTTTTGTTGGAGCGAGCCATGCAAGACCTGCCCTTACGAATCGGCGATTACACCTTCGGCTCCCGCCTCATCGCCGGGACTGGCCGGCATCGTAGCCCTGAGCAGATGGTCGCATCGCTCAGGGCCTCCGGCGCCGAGCTGGTCACCGTTGCCATCCGTCGCCTGAACCTCGCGGACCCCAAAGAAAAGAGCATCCTCGATTACTTGGATCCGGCTCACTTCACCGTCCTGCCGAACACCGCCGGCTGCGAGACCGCTGGCGACGCGCTGATGGTGGCTAGGCTCGCCCGGTCGCTCGGCCTGCCGAACCTCATCAAGCTGGAGGTCATCCCCGACCCCAAGTACCTGATGCCAGACCCCATCGGCACGCTGGAGGCGGCGCGGGCGCTGCTCGACGACGGCTTCACGGTTCTGCCCTACATCCAGGCCGACCCAGTGCTCGCCAAGCGGCTCCAAGAGATGGGCTGCGCCACCGTCATGCCCTTGGGCTCGGCCATCGGCTCCGGCCAGGGCATCCACACCGCCGAGGAGATCAATATCATCATCGAGCAGGCCACCGTCCCGGTCATCGTCGACGCGGGTCTCGCCGTGCCGTCGGATGCCGCCCAGGCCATGGAGATGGGGGCTGACGCCGTGCTGGTGAACACCGCCATCGCACGGGCGCAGAACCCGGCCCTCATGGGCGAGGCCTTCCGCTTGGGCGTCGAGGCCGGGCGCCTTGCCTACCTTGCGGGCCGCATCGGCAGGCAAGGCTACGCCGAAGCATCAAGCCCGCTCGAGGGTGCCATCTCATCCACATGACCTCGCTACCGACACCCTGCGTCTGTCTGATCACCGACCGACGTGTCGCTGGGAGCAGCGAGGCCCTCGTGCGCGCAGTCGACCTCGCTCTCGCCGGTGGCATCGACGTCGTCCAGCTGCGCGAGAAAGGCCTATCGACCACCGGCCTGACCTCGCTGGCTCGGCGCCTGCGCGACATCACCGCCGGGCGAGCGCTGCTCATCGTCAACGGCAGCCTCGAAGTGGCGTTGGCGGTCGAGGCCGACGGCGTTCACTTGCCGGAAGACGCGATGTCCATTGCCCAGGCGCAGCGCCCGCCTTCGCTGCTCATCGGGCGCTCGATGCACAGCGTCAACGGGGCCGTGGCAGCCGTGCGGGACGGCACCGACTACGTGCAGGCCGGCGCCGTCTTTGCCACCGAGTCGCACCCTGGCGCAGCGAGCGCGGGCCTCAGCCTCATCGAGTCCATGACGGCAGCGGTGAGCATGCCTGTGGTCGGTGTCGGTGGGGTCACCCATGCCAACACGGGCGCAGTCATCGCGGCGGGCGCTGGCGGGGTCGCGGTCATTCGCGCAGTGCTTGCCGCACCAGACCCGCGGGCAGCCGCACAAGCGCTGCGCCAGGCAGTCGATGCTGCATGGGCGCAGCGAGCCGTGCAGGCGATACGGTGATCACTCTCGTCATCAATGGACAGGAGATCGAACTGGCGGAGTCCATCACCGTGGCGACCTACGTGGCATCCCTCGGCTTCGACAGCCGGTATATTGCCGTGGCGCGCAATGGCGACGTGGTCGAGCGAGACGCCTTCGAAGTCGTCACTCTCTGCCAGGGCGATCGCGTCGAGATTGTCCGCCCCGTCGGCGGCGGCTAGACGATAGCCAGCGCACTGGTCCCTGCGACGATCATCACGGTCGAAGCGCCTTTGAGTGCCAGCGTATTGCGATCGAGCGGCTCGTTCAGCAACCCGAAGAGACGACTGCTAAGCAAGGTGCTTATCCCGAGCAAGAACAGCGGCCGTGAGGATGACACGGCGGCGACAAGGGCGACGGGCCCCAGTGTGATGGACGCGATGAGGGCTAAACTCGACACCTGCGCCATGATGCCTTCCGTAAAGATCAGCAGCCGTGTGCCCGCCGCATCGCGGAGGCTGTCCCGCACGCTCCGCAGCCCCGAACCCGAGAGGTTGAAGAGCATCATGCCAGTCCCAAAGCCGAGCCCACGAAGCCCATTGTTCAGCCAGAAGCTCAGGCCGTCGCTCGCCTCCTTATTCACCACGAACGCCCCTGCCTGCACCACGCTGGCGACGATCAAAGCCCCCACGATGGCCGCGGGGACGAAGTTGCGCCTGCCGGGCGCCGGGCTATAGGACACCAGCGCCGCCCCGGCGACAACGACCACAATGGCCCCCCACTGCGCGACCGATATGTCGTCGCCGAGAAACAGCACGGCCAGGAACGCGGCAAAGATGGGTGACGTGAGCCAAATGGGCGTCGCCTGCGACACGTCGACCCGGCTCAGCGCGAAGAAGTAGAGCGACAGACTGATCGCCCAAAGGGCCCCGGAGCCGACCGCCAGAGCCACGCTGCGGCCGTCGCCGCCGTCAGTTAGCGGCCAGGCGAAGGAGACGATGACGATGGCGACGGCCATCTGGATGAAGCCGACAGCCATGTTGAATCCGCGAACGTTGCGGAAGTAACGCGTCAGCAGCCGCTTGTCGAGGGCGGAGACAAGGGCAAAGCCAGCCGCGGATACGAGTGCGAGTGCGATCCAGTCCATAAGCCTTTTAAGACACAGCGAAAGCGCGCCTCTGGCTCCGCCGGGCGCGCCTCTGTCCCTCCATGATAGCCTACCTCGCATTCCCCAAGGAGCGTCCACATGGCCGCAGGACTTCCCGACCTCGAAGTGCGTCGCGACCGGCTGCAAGCGGATCTTGAGGCCATCGCCCGGTTCACTGACCCTCACCTCCCCTACACACGACGCGCGTTCACGCCGCAGTACGCCGAGGCACGCCGCTGGCTCACCGAACGGTTCATCGAGGCTGGCCTGGATGTCCGCATCGATGCCGCCGGCAACCTGATCGGACGTAGGGGCGGCGCCGGAGACCGCGTCCTCATGTTGGGGTCACATACTGACACCGTCGAGGCGGGAGGTCGGTTCGACGGCATCGTCGGGGTCATGGGCGCGCTGGAAGTGGCGCGCGTGCTGAAGGAAGCGGGAATCGAGTTATCGCTCCCTCTCGAGGTCGTCGACTTCGTATGCGAGGAGCCGACCATCGTTAACCTCAGTCCGCTGGGGAGCCGCCTCATGGCCGGCGACGTCACCGCCGCCCACATCGCGGCCACCGAGACGCCCTTTGGTCAGCCACTGGCGGACGCCATCGACGCTCTGGGCGGCAATGCAAAACAGGTCGAGGCCGCGAGGCGCAAGCTGGGCGACATCGCCGGCTACCTCGAACTGCACATCGAGCAGGGCTCGGTCTTGGAGCGCGAAGGCCTGGCTGTCGGCGTGGTGACCACCATCGCGGCGCCCTGCCGGGCCTTGGTTGCGCTGACCGGCGCCGCCGACCATGCCGGTGCGACGGCCATGCCGGACCGGCGTGATGCTCTGGCGGGAGCCGCCGAGCTGGTCCTAGCTGTCGAGCGCATCGCCAGTACGCCCGGCATGGTAGCGGAAGGGGTCGGCACCGTCGGCTGGCTCCGCGTCAGCCCAAACATGGTTAACGTGATCCCCGGCCGCGTCGACCTGACCATCGAGGTCCGTAGCACCGAGGCCGAGGCTCTCGCCGTCGCCCGCCGCGAGATCGAGACGGAGATTCATGACATCGCGGAACGCCGCAAACTGGAGGCGACCTTCGACTGGCAACACATCGAACTGCCCGTGCCGCTGCCGGAGCACATGCGCAACGCCGTCGCCCAGGCCTGCGACGACCTTGCGGTGCCCTACCGATACCTGCCGAGCCGGGCGTCGCACGACGCCGCCCGACTGGCCCCTATCGCGCCGGCCGGCATGGTGTTCATTCGCTGCAAGGACGGACGGAGTCACTGCCCCGAGGAGTGGGCCGACATGGACGACATCGTCGAAGGTACTCGAGTGCTCGGCCAGGCGCTGCTGCGCGTAAACGAGATGGTACGTGGCTCATGAGCGGCCCCCAACCCACCAGCCAGTTCGTCACAGCCCGAGGCGCGCGCCTCCACTACGTGGACTGGGGCGGAAACGGCTCACCCGTAATGCTGCTCCACGGCCTCCAGGACTGCACCGGCAACTGGGACCACATCGCTTCGGCGCTGAGTCAGCGTCACCGCGTCTATGCCTTGGACAGCCGGGGCCACGGCGATAGCGAGCGAACGCCTGGTCACTACCACTTCGAGGATTACGCCGGTGAAGTGGGAGAGGTTCTCGACGCGCTCGACCTGCACGACGTTGCGCTGGTCGGCCATTCCGCCGGCGGCAAGTACGCCTTCGCCCATGTGGCCGACCGCCCCCAGCGAGTCTCGCGGCTCGTCATCGTTGACATGGACCCTGACCAGCAGAACCCCGGCTCGGCAGGCATGTTCGATCGCTATCGGGCCGAGAGCGACGAATGGGACGACATCGCGACAGTGGTGGAGCGCCTGCGCCTGCGTGAACCACGTACCAATAAGGTGCTGCTTGAACATCAGGCCCGCGCGATGACACGACCGCTACCTGACGGCCGGCTCGCGTGGAAGCGAGACCGCCAGGTGATCGTCGAGTATGAGCGCCCCGACGCCTGGAACATACTCCCGCGCATCAGCGTTCCGACCCTCCTCATTCGTGGCGCCGACAGCCCGCTGCTGAGGCGCGAGGTGGCCGAGCGCATGGCCGAGGCCATCCACCGCTGCGCCTTGGTCGAGGTGCCAGGCGGTGGCCATTGGTGCTATGGCGAGAACCCGGCCGGGTTCCTCGCCGCGCTCGGCCCCTTTATCGACACCCCCAGCGCCTAGTCCATTAGGGTGCCAAAGCCCTTTAATGCTGCAGCGAGCGGCGTCCACAGTGGTCCTTTCGGGCTGCCGTACCCTGTTGTTGTTGTGAGCCGCATGGGGCGCCGGTAGAATGGAAGAGTCAGTACGGAACCCAGCGACTCAGGACGCCGAGGGGGCGCTCGATGCGCGCAAAACTGGCAGGGAGGCTTTGGAGCCCATGGCGAACGAACCCGAATACGATGTCGTGATCGTTGGTGGAGGGGCTGCCGGTTTAGCAGCGTCCATTTACGCGGTCCGTGCGATGCTCAAGACCCTTATCGTCGAGAAGATGGCCATCGGCGGCGAGATCCTCAAGACCGGCGACATCGAGAATTACCCCGGCTTCCCTCAGGGGATCGGCGGACCAGAACTCGCGGGGCTCTACGAGGAGCAGGCGCGCCGCTTCGGGGTTGAGTTCGTATATGACACGGTTGAGCAGCTTGACGTCGGCGGCAAGGTCAAGCGGGTCGTCGGTGACGAGCGCGAGTACACAGCCCGTGCCGTGATCATCGCCACCGGCGGCGAACACAACAAACTAGGCGTCCCTGGCGAAGAAGAGTACGCGGGCCGCGGCGTCTCTTACTGTGCGACGTGCGACGGCAACTTTTTCCGCGACATGGACGTGATCGTCGTCGGTGGCGGAGATGCCGCGATAGACGAGGGCCTTTACCTCACGCGCCTCGTCAAGAGCGTGACCGTCGTACACCGCCGCGGCGAGCTGCGGGCGAGCAAGATCCTCCAAAAGCGAGGATTCGAGACCCCCAATATGAGCTTCATCTGGGACAGCGCTGTCGAAAAGATCAGCGGCAACGGTGCCGTCAATGCAGTATCGATCCGCAACCTCAAGACCGACGAGGTCACGGAGCTGCCAACCCAGGGCGTATTTATTTACATCGGCTTCCATCCAGTGAGCGACTACCTCACCGACGTCGTCAACCTAGACGCCGCGGGCCACGTCGCCACGACGCTCTCCATGGAGACAAATGTACCCGGCATTTATGCTGCTGGTGACATTCGCCAGTTCTCCGAGCGGCAGCTCGGCAACGCCGTGGGCGACGGGATCGCCGCCGCCCTGGCTTCGTATCGTTATATTCAGGAGCAGGCGTCCGAAGGGTAGGAGTGCTCCAGGCATCTAGGCGAACACCGGAAGGGGCCGGCCTGAGGTCGGCCCCTTTCTCGTACCCAGCCTGCGCCGGCTTTCGACAAGCCGACGAAGGGCAGGTAAGGTTTCGCAGTTCTCTATTCACATCCGCCCCTTCT
>CAUYXS010000026.1:0-12191 GCA_963577205.1 Dehalococcoidia bacterium
AGGTCGATTATGGGCAATGAAGTCAAGCCGAGGACGGGTTGCGCGCCTCACCGATGATCATCAACGCCGCCTGGCGAACGGCCGCGGGCAGGGCTTGCCCAAAAGGATGACTCCGGGCGAGGGAGTGTCCCTCGCTCGCCCTCTGGCTATCTGCCCATCGACGAGACTCAGGGCACGCTGCGGGGCCTGCCCTTCCGCACACCCCGTTCGACACAGTGAGGCACCAAGGAGTATCGATGCACAATCCCACCGGGCACGCTATGAGCGCCCTGGACCTCTTCCGCCTGGACGGCAAGGTGGCGCTGGTGACCGGGGCGAGCCGGGGGCTTGGGAGAGCAATGGGCCTCGCCCTCGCCGAGGCGGGCGCCGACGTGGCCGCCGTGGGCCGAGACCCGACGACGCTTGGGCGCTTTGCCGAAGACGTGCGCAGCCTTGGCCGCGACTGCCTGGCGCTCGCCGCGGACCTCGGCGAGCGCGGCGCTGCACTGAGGGTCGTCGCGGAGGCATCGGCCTGGAAGGGGCACGTCGACGTGCTCTTGAACAACGCGGGCACCGTCGCCCGGGCGAGCGTGCTGGAGGTCACCGATGACGAGTGGGACCAGGTGGTCGGCCTGAACCTGAACGCCGCATTCCGGGTCGCTCAGGCCACCGCCAGAGGCATGGCCGCACAGGGCAGCGGAAAGATCATCAACATTGGTTCGGTCAATAGTGTGCTCGGAGCCAAGAACGTCGTGCCGTACGCGGCCAGCAAAGGCGGCATCCTTCAGGTGACGCGGGCCATGGCCAATGAACTAGGGGCCAGCGGTGTGCAGGTGAACTGCATCCTGCCAGGGTACTTCGATACCGATCTGACCCAGGCGCTGCGCGACGACGCCGAGCGCTACGAGCAGATTCTCGCGCGCACTCCTGCGGGCCGTTGGGGTAGGCCGGATGACCTTGCGGGAGCCGTTGTTTTCCTGGCATCGGGGGCGTCGGACTATGTCACCGGCACCGCGCTGGCAGTCGATGGCGGCTTCATGATCAGCGCCTAGCCTGCGGGGCTGGGCCTAGCCGATTGCTGCGCGCACCGCGGCGACGTCTTCTTGGGCCCCTCGCAGCAGAACCGTCGTGTCGCGGCTCACTTCGAGGAAGCGGAAGCCCTGCGCCTGCCGCTTGATGGCGACTTGCGCGTTGCCGGCGATGCCCGGTACAACCCCATGCCGCGCGCAGGAAGCGAGGATCGTGTCGATGGCGGCGTTCCACGCGGGGTCGGTCTGGTCTGGAGCGGGTGGGAGTCCATAGGCCAACGACAGGTCGGACGGGCCAACGTAGACGCCGTCGACGCCTGGTACGCTCAGAATGTCGTTGGCCTGTTCTACGGCCTGGCGCGTCTCGATCATCACGATGACGATGGTCTCGTCGTTAGCCCAAGACTGGTAGCCGCTGACGCCCGACAGCCCGGCGCGCCAGGGGCCGCTGGACCGCGTGCCCATCGGGGGATACTTTGCCGCGGCGACCGCTGCCTCCGCTTCTGCGCGCGAGTTCACGAGAGGAACGATGACCCCGTAGGCGCCCGCGTCCAGCGCCCGCATGATGGCGCTGGGCTCATTCCACGGGACGCGGATGAGCGGAGTGGGGCCGGCGGCTTCGATGGCAGTGATAAGAGGTCGAGCGCTTTCCAGCGTCAGTGCGCCATGCTGGAGATCGATGGTCAGCCAGTCGAAACCGCCCCGGGCGAAGGCTTCGGTTTTGAGAGCGCCTTCAAGGGTGACCCAGCCGCCGAGGGCCGGCTTTCCCTCTGCGAAGAGCTGCTTGAGCGGGTTGGGTCGGCGCACGATATACCTCGTGAGACTGATTGAGAGACTTGGTTGGCGCTGCACTCTAGACGGCGCCCGCGACGGCGGCAACCGCGCGCCATGGCACGCAGGGCGGTCCTGGCTTTGGCGTAGGCGAGGGGGCGGTTGAATCCTTCGTCGTCCCACTGGTTGAGCAGCGTGCCGTTCCAGTCGGAGACAAGGAGGTCGAAGGTCATGCGTGTCACCGCATAGGGTCAGCCGATTATACTCGGCGCCTATTACCCGGCGGCCATGGGGCCGGTGGTCATGAGGGAGAGGCATGTGCCATGAATGACCTAGTGAGAATGACCGCGCGCGAGGCCGTCAGTGCGCTGGAACGCCGGCAAGTGTCGCCCGATGAGATGATCGATGCTGCGCTGGAGCGCATCGCTGAGACAGGGGACGCGATCAATGCGCTGCCGACGCTGGCCGAGGGCCGCGCTCGAGAGCGTGCCCGTGCCTTGCAGCCGCCGGATGGCGATGGGCGCGGCTACCTTCACGGCCTCCCGGTGGCCGTCAAGGACCTCAAGGACGTTGCGGGAGTGCGGTCGACGAAGGGCTCCCGCGCCTTTGCCGACCGTGTCCCCGAGCGATCCGACATTCTGGTCGAGACGATCGAGGCGAACGGAGCCGTTGTCTTGGCCAAATCGAACACGCCGGAATTCGGCGCCGGGGCCACGACATTCAATGATGTGTTCGGGCGCACGCGCAACCCCTGGGACACGCGCTTGACGTCGGGCGGTTCGTCCGGTGGCACGGCGGCGGCGCTGGCCGCCGGACAGGTGTGGCTCGGCACGGGCAGTGACCTCGGCGGCAGCTTGCGCATCCCCGCGAGCTTCTGCTCCGTGGTCGGGCTCCGCCCCACCCCTGGGCGAGTCGCTGCCGGCCCGAAGGACAATCCGTTCGCTACGCTGTCGGTGGACGGGCCGATGGGAAGGACGGTCGGCGACGTGGCGCTGTTCCTCGATAGCATGGCAGGCCAGCACACGGCGGACCCGCTGAGCATGCCGGCGCCGGCCACGCCCTACGTCGATGCGGTCGACAACCCGGTGCGTCCACGTAGGGTCGCGTACACTCCGGACCTTGGCATCGCGGTGCTCGACCCGGAGGTGCGCGAGGCGGCTACAAAGGCGGTGGGCCACTTCGAGTCCATTGGGGCGAGCGTCGACGACGCGACGATCGACTTCAGCGAGGCCAACGACGTCTTCCACGTGCTCCGCGCGCATCAGTACCTCGGCGGCGTTGGCCCGCTGGTCGAGCAGTACGGAGACCTCATCAAGCCGGAGGTGATATGGAACGTCGAGGCCGGCCGTGAGCAGAGCGTGGAGCGCGTCGCCGCCGCGGAGCGGGCCCGGGCGGCCATTTTCTACAAAACCGTCAAGTTCTTCGAGACCTACGACCTGCTAGTCTCGCCCACGGTCATCGTTCCGCCGTTCGACGTGGAACTGCGCTACATCACCGACGTGGCGGGCGTCCATTTCGATGACTACATCTCGTGGTTGGTGATGTGTTCGGCGCTGGCGCTGACTGCCTGCCCCGTGATCAGCGTGCCGTGTGGATTCACCAGCGGGGGCCTGCCGGTGGGCGTGCAGATCATGGCGCCCCGCGGGCGAGAAGACCTGCTGCTGTCGGCCGCGGCGCTGTTCGAACAGGCCACGGGCCTTGGCGCGGCGGTCCCCATCGACCCACGGGCGGAGGCTGTCGCCGCGAACTGAGGTCTCGCGAGAAGGGCAGGTGCGGGGGTGGTGGCTAGAATTGATCATGCGGCGTGCATGGCCTGCACGAGCTGACAGAGGCGGGCATGGTTGACTTGCCGTGGTCGATGTGCGCATCGTAGCGACGAATCGGATTCAAGTGCGCAAGGGCAGCGAACCCCAGCAGGAAGAGCGCTTCGCGCACTCAGGCGGCGTGGAGCAGGCCGACAGGTTCGTGTCGTTTCAGATGTGGCGTTCCGCCGCGGAAAAAGAGCAAGACGAATACTTGGTCGTGAAAACTGAGAGACACGGGCTGCGCTCGATGCGTAGGCGAAGAGCAATGCGTTCAAGCGCTTGCACGCCAGCGCGTGACTCGACTTCATCGGCCAGCTCATCTCCAGCGTCCTTCGATCTCTGCCTGAGCTCGGCGTCGGCCGAGGAGCGGCCCTAGCGCGGCGGCGGCGGCACGGACGTGTGCTTCGGCATGATGACGAAGCACAAGACGCGCTGAATTGTTTGCTCTGCGAGACGAAAATTGACATACCAGACGCCCGCCGCCGTGTGGGCGTCTGGCTTATGAGGGGTGCTGACGGATGGCTGAGGCAAACGAAGAGGAGCTGGCGATCGAGGCAACGGCGCTCGTGCGTGCCTATGGTGAGGTTCGGGCGGTGGACACCATCGACCTGCGGGTGCCGCCGGGTGAGGTATATGGGTTTTTGGGCCCCAACGGCGCAGGGAAATCCACGGTCGTGCGCATGCTGACGACGCTGCTTCTGCCTACG
Source organism: Dehalococcoidia bacterium (assembly GCA_963577205.1). Lineage (GTDB taxonomy): Bacteria > Chloroflexota > Dehalococcoidia > Lucifugimonadales > Australimonadaceae > CAUYXS01. Next base: position 4,291 of record CAUYXS010000026.1, read on the forward strand.
CAGGGGCGAGCGATGGTGGCGGGGTACGACGTCGTGCGCGACCCGACGGCGGTGCGGCTGCGCATCGGCGCTGCGCTCCAAGAGGCGGCGCTGGATCCGAAGCAGACGGGGCGCGAGCTGCTGGCGTTGCAGGCGCGGCTTTACGGACTGCGGGGTCGCGAGGTGAAAGAGCGAGTGCGGGACCTGGCGGCGCTGGTCGATATCGGCGACGCCATGGACCATTTCATCGGGACCTATTCCGGCGGGATGAAGCGGCGGCTGGATCTGGCCGCCGCGCTGGTTCACAACCCGGTGGTCTTGTTCTTGGACGAGCCGACGACCGGGCTCGACCCCATCAGCCGGACCAAGGTTTGGGAGGAAGTCCGGCGCATCAACCGTGACCTTGGTACGACCATCTTCCTGACGACGCAGTACCTCGAGGAGGCGGACCAGCTCGCCGGCCGAGTGGGCATCATCAACCAGGGGAAGATCGTCGCGGAAGGCACGCCCGAATCGCTGAAGCATTCCGTCGGCTCCGACGTCATCGTGGCCAAGGTGGTAGGTGAGGCTGCGCTGGCGGCGGCCGAGTGCCAGAAGTTGCGCGGCGTTGCGGGCGCCGAGATTCACGGCGACGAAGTGACACTGAGCGTCGCGCAAGGGTCCGCGGTGATCGGGCCCGTGGCCATCGCGCTCAACGCATGCGGCGTCGAGGTTCGCGAGCTGACGCTGCGCACGCCGACGCTGGACGACGTGTTCTTGCATTACACCGGCGCCCGCCTAGAAGCGGAAGCGACCGAGGAGCAGAGCGAATGAGGACGGCAGTATCGAACCCATCGGCCACGCTGGCGAGGAAGTCATCCTTCGGGGGCGATGTCCTGACGATGGCCGGCCGGGCGCTGCGCTCAATCCCTCGCGACCCGGAATCGGTCATTCCTGGGATCCTCTTTCCGGCGTTCTTCTTCGCCGTGAACATCGGTGCGTTCCAGGACTTATTCAAAGGAAACCCGGAGTTCGACTTCAAGGCGTTCCAGGTGCCAGTGGCCATCGTGTTCGCGGTCACGGGGATATCCCGCGCGATGACGCTGGTGCTAGATATCCAAGGGGGCTACTTCGACCGGTTGGGGATGACTCCTGTGGCGCGGCTCGCCCTGCTGCTCGGGCTCATGGTGGCGGACTTCGCCATGGTAATGGCGCTGACCGTGCCGGTGCTCATTCTCGGCTTCGCGGTCGGCGTGCGGTTCGAGACTGGGTTGCTAGGCGTCGTCGTTTTCGTGCTGCTCGCCGGCCTTTGGGGTTTGGTTTTCGCTGGGTTCCCGTACTCGATCGCGCTGAAGACCGGGAGCCCGGCCGCAGTGAACATGAGCTTTCTGATCTTCATGCCATTCGTGTTCCTGGCGCCGACGTTCATCCCTCGCGAGGCCATGACGAGCTGGCTCGCGGCCATCGCAACCTACAACCCAGTCACGTACCTGCTTGCTGCGCTGCGCTCGCTGATCCTCGTCGGTTGGGACTGGACTGCGCTAGTGCAGGGTTTGGGCGCGGTGCTGGCAGTGGGGGTGTTGAGCTTCTCGCTGGCGCTTTGGACGCTGCGTGGCAGAGTGACGCGCCGGTAGGCCATCTTGTCTGGACTGCAGGGGGTGTATTCTCAAATCTTTCGCGAGCGCAGGTCCTGGTCCGCCTCGGGCTTATGGGGCGCCCCATCGGAGCAGCCAACCCTGAGCACACAGCCCGGAGCGCCGCATGAGTCCGAGGCCTCCCTCAAGAGGACGAGCAGGGCCATCTTCTTGTCGTACTTCGTGTGGAGTACGGGGACAGGAGCCCAGGGGCTGGCGCGCCCGTTGTTTGCCTTCCTGGTATCAGGCCAGGTCTTTTTCGCGCCACTGCTTGCTTCGACCAACGCTCTGGCCCGGATGGTGGCCGGGCCGATCACCGGCTACATGAGCGACCGGACCGGGCGCAAGCCGATGGTGATGATCGGCACGGCGCTCCGTGCGGGATCGTCCATCGCGGAGATCTTCGTAAGTTCTTTCGTCCCTTTCGCGATCTTGGAGTTCATCGGCCAGCTCGGTGTGTCCATGTGGGTGACCTCGTCGTCCATCCTGATCGCCGACGTGTCGAGCCCCACGAACCGCGGCCGGGTGGTGGCGACCCGCACGACGGCGCAGCGTTTGGGTATGGTGTTTGGCCCGCTCGTCGCCGGCGCCCTGGCGACCATCGACCTACGCTACGTGTTCGCGTTCAACGGCATCACCAAGGCCATCACGCTGATCATGGTGACGATTCTCGTTGCCGAGACGCAGCCGGAGTCAGCGCGGACCCGGACTCGCGCTCCGGGGGCCAGCCGGGGCATCGACATGACCTTCCTGCGCTCGCGGGCCTTCTTTGCACTGGCGGTTGCGACATTCGGCCTGAGCATGATGGTCCAGGGTGTTTTCATGTCGCTGTTCCCGGTGCACCTGAAGGACGTGATCGGTGTGAGTGAGGGTCAGATCGGCTTGTCGGTGACACTGGCCGGAGTGCTGTCGCTGGCGGTGGCGCTCCCCAACGGAGTGCTCGTCGATCGTTACGGGCGCAAGAAGACGCTTGTGCCCGGCCTGTTCCTGCTCGGGCTCGTGGGACTGGGCCTCGCGAACGCTGGGACCTTCGGTCTGTTGCTGCTGGTGGTCGCGCTCTATGGTGTGTCCGAGGGTTTGGTTATGGGCTCGTCGCAGGCGTATGCGATGGACCTAGCGCCGGAGGACCGGCGCGGCGAGTTCCTGGGAGTCTGGGCGGTGTTCGAGAACGCAGGGGCGCTGGTCGCTCCGCTGCTGATCGGCGGTATCTACGCATGGGTTGGGCCTGGGCCGGCGTTTAGTACGGCAGCAGGTTGGCTCGTCATCAGCGGGGTGCTCATGGCGGCCCTGGGTCCAGAGACGGGGGGTCGCAACGTGCGGCGTCGGGCGCGTGAGGTGGGGTCGCCGCGACCCTAGGCGCATCTCGCTATGCATGTCCTAGTGCGCGCCCCACCCGGATGCCGTGGCGGCCAATTGCCGGGTGACCTTTATGACGACCCAGCCGGTGGCGTAGGCGCACCAGCAGCCCCCCGGCCAGGAGCGCCACCTTTACGCCAATATCAGCCAGCCGGGCTACCTCCCCTGAAGCCACGTCTCCGGCGTGCTCCGCGACCTCCACCAAGGCCTGGCCGGCGACACGCCCTGGGTGTTGTGCAGGCCTACGTGCGTCACTAGAATCGGGCGTAGCCTGAGTCCCGAAGCGAGAATCACATGACCACCCAGCCCGCCCCCAGCATGGACCCAAACCTTGTTCTCCTCACCGGTGAGAACTCCTTCATTTCGCTGAGTGACGAGGCCGGAGGCGACGCCACCACCAGCGCCAGCCACTGGCGTGTCGACTTTTCCCCGGCGGGTCCGGGCCACGTACTGTTCCTGAGGTCGGAGTTGACTGAGAACGAGTGGCAGGTCTTCGCCGATAACATTGCGCTGGCACGCTGGCTCCAAGGGGGCATCCAGGGTTACCTCAATGCCGAGAGCGGCGACCAGGCCATTCCAGTAGTCGAGGCGGAATTCGAGCGTATCGGTGACACCCGCGCCTTCTGGACCGAGACCATCACCACACTGGACGAAGACCTGGCGCTGACCTGGTACGACTTCCAGCCTTCGATGCTGTTCCACAAGATCGCTGGGGACGGTGACCGCTACGGCATATGCACAGTTTTCGTGCCGGCGCTGGGCGCGCGCGTTACACTGGACGGTGTGCACGCTGGGGGCAGCAGTTGGCCCTCTGACCGCGAGGGTAGGCCGTCCAGCACGAGTTGCCTTGCGCTGTCCGAGTCGTGGACGCAGGGCTCGGCCTAACCATCGCCCCCGTGGCGCCCTTCGATCTGGTCACGACCACCGAGCAGCTTGCTCGCGTGGTCGCGGCGTGCACGGGCGCAGCCAGGCTGGCCATCGACACCGAGGCCAACAGCCGGCACCACTATCCCGAGCACGTCTGCTTGGTGCAAATCGCGGTTGCCGATCTGGTCTTCCTCATCGACCCGCTGGCCGTCTCGGATCTGTCGCCGTTGGCACCCGTGCTCGCGGACCCTTCGGTCGAGAAACTGCTGCACGGCGCGGACTACGACCTGCGCGGGCTGCACCGCGACTGGGGGCTAACGATCGTCAACGTCTTCGATACGTACGTTGCGGCCCGGCTCGTGGGGCTCGAAGAGGTGGGCCTCGCCGCGTTGCTGCGCGACGTCATTGGTGTGGAAATACCCAAAGACCCACGGCTCCAGAAGCAGGACTGGTCGCGCAGGCCCATCCAGGATGTTGCGCTGGCGTACGCGGCCGAAGATGTGACCCACCTTGGCCAACTGCGAGACGCGCTGGCGCAGCGGCTCCACGAGAAGGGGCGCGAGGCGTGGGCCGCCGAGGAGTTTGCCCGCTTAGAGGAGATCCGCTACTCCCCGCCCGACCCAGGCCATGGCCTGTTTTCCATGAAAGAGGCGCGGGGCTTGGGTGGGCGCGGCCTCGCGGTGATGAAGGCGCTACTCGCGTTCAGGGACGATACCGCCCGCCGGAGTGACCGGCCACCGGCGTTCGTCGTCCCCAACTCGCTGCTCGGCGAGCTGGCCGCTGACCCGGGCCTCGACCCTCGCGATGCGCCGTCGGCAACGCCGGGGCTCGCCCGCCGGTACGGCGACGGCCTGCGCCGGGCGGTGAGCCAGGGCCGGGCCGATCCCGAAGTCGAGCGCCCCGTTTCGCCCCGGCCAGAAGGCCCTCGCCCGTCGCGCTTGGAGATGAACGCTATTCGTGATCGACTGAAGCGGCTAAAGGACTGGCGGAGCGCCCAGGCGAAAGCCTACGTGCTTGACCCTGCTCTCGTATGGCCGGCGCGCAGCCTCGAGCGCTTGGCTAGGGACCTGCGGGCGATGGACGACGAGTTCGCCGCTCCTGAGGTGCGCCATTGGCAGCGAGCCGAGTTCGGAGAGCTGCTGGCGGCGGCGGCGGCGGCGCTGCGCTCTGGGCAAAACACTGCCCCTTCTGCCTGAGGGCGCAACCCCTTCTGTATTTGGCGGGCAGCCCACTTTCGGCCGCGGCCATACCTGCGAATCTTGGGTTCAGGCGCCGCGGGAGTCGAATGCCCTACGGCTGCCGTGAGTCCAGAGGACCACCACCGCAACACGGAGCGACCCCTCCGCCGAAGAGACGATTGAGGCGAAGCGCCGCTTCACCGAGACGGGGCACATGGTTCAAGGCTTGGCCTAGGCGTTGCCTGGTCTGCCTCGCCAGCATGGATGGCTTGTGGCCCACGTCGGTTCGGCAGACAGCGCATGGGGTCGGTTGTTCCCGCCGCCCGGCCCACTCCCAGGACTCTGTTCCCTAGCCGAGGTAATCCTGGCGCAAGCGCTCATAGATTTCCGTGCCGGTCGCCACTCCCATCTGCTCGGTAGACGCGAGCAGGTCCGCGTACTCCGGCGCCGCCTGCCCTGCGGCCTGGCGGCTAAGCGCTTCGTACACTGCCTTGACAGTGGCTTGTAGGACGGCGTGCCCGCGAATGACGACACGCACTCGATGCGCGGCCAATTGCTCGTTGGTCATCGGCGACACGGGTCCACCGATGACCAGGGGCAGGTCAACGGCAGCTTCGAGCGCGCTTACGTCGACCTCGTTGGGCATATTGACCACCATGAGGGCATCGACGCCGGTCGCGGCGTACGCGCGAGCTCGAGCCAGAGTGGATTCCAGCCCTTCGCTCCGCATGGCGTGGGTGCGGCCGATGATGACGGTCGCTGGATCGGCCCGCGCTTCGAGGGCGGCACGCAGTTTGGCAGTCATTTCGTTGGTGCTGATGAGCGGCTCGCTTCCGCTGGCCCCGAATGCCGCCGGCAGCGACGAGTCCTCGATGGTCATGGCCGATACCCCGGCGTTCTCCAACTCATGCACGGTGCGCATCACGCCGAGTGCGTTGCCGTAGCCGTGGTCCGCGTCCACCACCAAGCTGATGTCCGAGGCGCGAGTCACGCGCTGGGCTTGCTGTGCCAACTCGGGCAGCGACAGCACGGCGACATCGGGCGCGCCGAGGACGACGGCGCTGGCCACAGAGCCCGCGAGCATGCCGATCTCGAAGCCGAGCGCATCGGCGATACGCGCAGTGATCGGGTCGAAGACGGACGCCGGCTGGACGCAAGTGATCCCGGCGAGGTGGTTACGGAACCGCTGACGTCGTTCGGTCGGTCGCATGGCGTCTCCTTTCCACAGCGACGCCCCGCTGCCCAACAAGCGGGGCGTCCACGGGTCTCCGAGTTGCGGACGCTAGCGGTTCATAGTACGGGTCAGCGCGTTCGCCAACACAGTTGAGACGATGATGGCCGTCGCCCCGGCGCTGAGTGCAACGGCGCCGGGAACCCACTCACCGATGGCGAATTGCCAGATGCCAATGCCAACCCCGCTTAGCAGGAAAAGCCAGCCTAGGCCGACAGTGATACCGGTTCTCCACATGACATCCTCCCGCTCGTAGTGCGAAGTCCGCCCGCCGTGTGCGGCCGAAATAATAGCATAGCCGCTTCAGCCGGCGGCGGTCCGTTCGACGTTGAAGGGCAATGGGAAATGGCCATCGAATCGGCGCCCATTGGCAGGCCACTGGTCGGCCGGTAATTCATAGAACACCTCTATTTCGTTTGCGTCGGGGTCGATGAAGTAGATGCCTATGGAGATGCCGTGGTCGCCGTACCCGACGATCGCTGCGCCCTCGTCGAGCAGGTGCTGGTGGAAGGCCTCCAGCTCTTCGATGCTGTTCAGCTGCCAGGCGAAGTGATACAGGCCGACCCGGTTCTGCTCGTTGGGCGGCAGGTCCGGTCCGAGGCCAAGCAGTCCGAGCTCGTGTGACTTGCCGTTGTCGACGGGCGCGCTGAGGAACGCCATTCGCGTGCCGGCCCTTGACGTGACCTCAAGGCCCAGTACTCGTGTGTAAAAGTCCACCGAGCTATCCAGGTCGCGCACACGGAGCACCAGGTGCGCCAGCCCCGTCAGTTTTGGTTGAGCCATGCTGGCCTCCTCGCTGAGCATGTGCCTATGATAATGGCGTCCTCGCCTGCATTGCCCGCGCCATAGTACGGGCTTAAACTCGGCTCTATGATCACACTCAGCCTTCGCGACCAGATCGAGGACGCCCTTACGGGCGTCGACGCCCGTTACGTTGAGATCCGCGTGGAAGACAGCGAGTCGCGCCACCTCCGCTATCGCGGACGCGAGTTGGAGGACGTTGGCCGTTCCAGCGCCCTCGGCGGTAACGTTCGCGCCCTGGCTGACGCCGGTTGGGGCTTCGCCTCCTTCAACGACCTCTCGCAGCTCAAGGCCAAAGTCGCCCAGGCGGTGCATCAGGCCAAGGTCTTGCATGGTGAGCCCATTACGCTCGCGGACGTCGATCCGGTGGTCGCTACCGCCCCCGCGACGGTGGGCGAGGATCCGACCAAGATCTCGTTGGCCGAAAAAAAGAACATCCTCGACCGCTACGCTCAGATCATGATGGGGGCCGAGGGTGTGCAATCGTCGTCGGTCACGTACGGCGATGCCAACAAGCGAGTGACCTTCGCCAACACGGAGGGCTCGTTCATTGAGCAGGAGCGCATCGACGTCAACATGCGGCTCTCCGCCATGGCGCGCAAGAATGGCGACGTGCAGCAGTCCGGCGTGAGCATCGGCAGCCTGGGCGACTTCGCTTTCGTGCGTGAGCTTGACCGCGAAGCGCAGGATGTCGCAGACAAGGCGATCGCGCTGTTGAACGCCGAACAAATTGAGGGAGGCGAGTACACGGTGGTGCTCGATCCGATCCTCGCCGGTGTGTTCATTCACGAAGCCTTCGGACACCTGTCTGAGGCCGATCACATCTACTCCGAGCCCCGGCTCCAGGAGATCATGCAGCTTGGGCGTCGCTTCGGT
>CAUYXS010000027.1:0-11935 GCA_963577205.1 Dehalococcoidia bacterium
AACGCCGGCAGTCGCCCGGCTGTGAACGCAGGACTGTCCGTCTCCCGCGTCGGTGGCGCGGCACAGACCCGCGCCATGCGCAAGGTGGCCGGCCGGATGCGCCTGGAGCTGGCGCAATACCGTGCTCTCGCGACGTTTGCCCAGTTCGGCGCGTCCGACTTGGACGCGGCGACTCGCGCGCAGCTCGATCGTGGCCAACGCTTGACTGAACTACTCAAGCAAGTGCAGTACGCACCACGGGTGCTGCCTGAGCAGGTCGCGGCCATGTACGCGGCCATCAACGGGCACATGGACGACGTGCCGGTCGATCGAATTTCTGACTTTGAGGACCAACTCCTAGGTTACATACGCACCAGCAAGCCCACGATCCTGTCCTCCATCGACGAGGCCAAGGACATCACCGACGATAACGAGACGGCGCTGAAGGACGCCATCGCTGCTTTCAAGCAGACCTTCGCGTAGGGCTTATGGCAAACGTTCGACAGCTACGGCGGCGCATTCGCAGCGTCCAGAATACAGCCAAGGTCACCCGGGCCATGCAGATGATCGCCGCCTCGAAAATGCGCCGCGCGCAGGAGCGCGTTACGGCGGCGAGGCCGTATGCCCGCAAGATACGCCAAGTCATCGCCGGACTCACGCAAATGAACCCCGCGGGCGACGATGGCGTCCACCCGCTATTGGAGCAGCGCCCCGTTGAGCGAGTCCTCGTTGTGCACGTCACGCCGGATCGCGGTCTCGCCGGTGGCCTGCCGACGAACATGAACCGCGAGACGGCCCAACGCCTGCTGCGCTCGGACACTCCCGTTTCCGTCATCACCGTCGGGCGCAAAGGACGCGACTTCTTCACCCGCACGGGCGCTGACGTCATTGCTGACTACTCTGGCATGTCCGACCGTCCTACGATGGCGGACTGCATCCCCATCGTGCGGCAAGTGGAGACGATGTACCGTACGGCTCAGGTCGACGAGGTCTACCTGGCCTACACCGTGTATGTGAACACGCTAGTGCAGACCCCGGTGGTCCAGCGGCTGCTTCCGGTCGACCCGGCAGAACTCGGCGAGGCCGCCCTGATGACCGACAGCCTGTTCGAGCCGAGCGCCCCCGAGCTGCTTGGCGCATTGCTGCCGCGCTTCCTAGAGGCGCAGCTGTACTACTCAATGCTCGAGGCCCAGGCCAGCGAGCAGTCGGCGCGCATGGTCGCTATGCGCAACGCGACCGACGCGGCGGATGACATGATCGATGCGCTCACCCTGGAGATGAACAAGGTTCGCCAGGAGAGCATCACCAACGAGCTTCTTGACCTCGTCGGCGGCGTGGCCGCCCTCGAAGGCTAGAGGCATCAGGCGAGGAGGCGAGAGATGGCCCAGGGAACCGAAGGCAAGGTCGTACAAGTGATCGGCACCGTCGTCGACGCCGAGTTTCCGGCGGACAACCTGCCGGGGATTCACAACGCCCTTGAACTTGAGATCAACGGCGAGCGACTCGTCCTCGAAGTCGAACAGCAGATCGGCAACAACTGGGTGCGCTGTCTCGCCCTGGGACCCACCGAAGGCCTGGCGAGAGGCACCGTAGTGAAGGACACCGGCGACGCCATCTTGGTCCCGGTTGGCGAGCCCAGCCTCGGCCGTATCTTCAACGTTATCGGCGAACCACTGGATGACCTCGGCCCCCTCGATGCGAAAGAGCGCTGGCCTATTCACCGCTCCGCGCCGGCTTTCGACGAGCAGTCCGTCACCGCGGAGGTGCTGGAGACCGGCGTCAAGGCCATCGACCTCATCGCGCCCTTCACCAAGGGCGGCAAGGTCGGTGCTTACGGCGGTGCGGGCGTCGGCAAGACAGTCGTCATCATGGAACTCATTCGCAACATCGCTAACGTCCACCAGGGCTACTCCGTCTTCGCCGGGGTCGGTGAGCGCTCTCGCGAGGGCAACGACCTCTGGAATGAAATGAAGGAATCGGGCGTGCTTGCCTCGACGGCGCTGGTCTTTGGCCAGATGAACGAGCCGCCCGGCGTCCGCCTCCGCATCGCCATGACAGGCCTGACTATGGCGGAATACTTCCGCGACAACATGGGCCAGGATGTGCTGCTGTTCATCGATAACATGTACAGATACATCCTCGCGGGCATGGAGGTGTCGGCGTTGCTGGGCCGCATGCCCTCGGCGGTTGGCTACCAGCCAACCCTGAGCACGGAGATGGGTGACCTGCAGGAGCGCATCACCTCGACGAACAAAGGGTCGATCACTTCCTTCCAGGCCATCTACGTCCCAGCCGACGACTACACCGACCCGGGTGTCGCGACGACGTTCGGCCACCTGGACGCAGTGATCGCGCTCGAGCGCTCCATCGCTGAGCAAGGCCTGTTCCCCGCGGTAGACCCACTTACATCATCGTCGCGAGCGCTGGACCCCACCATTGTCGGTCGCGAGCACTACGAAACGGCCCGCGCCGTTCAGAGTGTGCTGCAGCGCTACCGCGACCTGCAGGACATTATCGCCATCCTTGGCATCGAAGAGCTCTCCGACGAGGACAAGATCATCGTCAACCGAGCCCGGAAGATTCAGCGCTTCCTGTCGCAGCCTTTCTTCGTCGCTGAGCAGTTCACCGGGCGCGAGGGGCGCTACGTCCCTGTCGCTGAGACGGTGCGCGGCTTCAGCGAGATCCTCGCAGGCAAGCACGACGACATCGCAGAGCAGGACTTCTACATGGCCGGCACCATCGATGAGGTGCTCGAGCGCTCTGGCCAGCGCGAGGGCGCGACGGCGTCGTAACCATGACCCCAATGCACCTTGAGATCATCACGGCCGAGGCGTCACTCTACGAGGGCGATGTCGACGCGCTCGCCGCACCAGGGACGGAAGGCCAACTCGGCATCCTGCCGAACCACGCTGCGCTGCTGGCGGTGCTCCAGCCTGGCGAACTGCGCTACCGGCTTGGAGGCACCGAGACTTCGCTGGTCGTCTCCGGCGGCTTCATTGAAGTGGGCGGGAACCGTGTCATGGTCCTCGCTGACGCGGCCGAGCACGTTGATGAGATCGACGAAGCCCGCGCCGAGGAAGCCCGTGCGCGTGCGCGTGCGCGCATCAATGAGCGAACCGCCGACGTGGACTTGGAACGTGCGCTGGCCTCGCTGCGGCGGGCCCAGGTCCGCCTCGATACCTCCCGTCGTCGGCGACATAGGGGTGTCGGCGCCCCTGATCGCGAAGGAACCCCGAGTTCGTAGCGACCGTTAGTCCGGCGCGCGCAGGTAGTACGTCATCGACTGGAGTTCGAGGACCGGGTCAACGCTTCGGATGTGGACGTTGCTGGGGACGTGAGCTGCCATCGGCGCGTAGCTAAGGACTGCCTCGATCTTCGCCTCCACCAAATGGTCGATGACGGCCTGCGCCTCCGATGCAGGAACGGAAACGATGGCGATCTGGACCGACTCGCCCGCGAGCACCTCTCTGATGTTCGCAATGTCATGGATCATCAGTCCGCCCGCCGTCTGGCCAATGAGATTCGGGTCCGCGTCGAACGCGCAGACCACCCGAAAGCCCTCCGGCTGAAAGCCCTGATAACTGATAATGGCGCGGCCCAAGCGCCCGACGCCCACCACCGCGACATTCCATGTACGCTCCAGCCCCAAAATGTGGCGAAGGCGCTCCAGCAAATACCGAATATTGTAGCCCCGGCCTTGCTTTCCGAACCGGCCGAAGTAGCTCAAGTCCTTGCGTATCTGGGCCGGCGTCACATGGAGCAGACCCCCTAGTTGCTGCGAGCTGATGACATCCTGGCCCTCGCGCTGCAGGTTAGACAACGCCCGAAGGTACTGAGGCAGGCGCTGAATGACGACTTCGGGGACTTCGGGGACTTCGGTGCCAGTCTGCGGGCTGGACGGAACAGTGTTCAAAGTGTTGTCCAAAGGATCGGCTGAGGTGCGTTGTATCACTAATTCACAAAGTCGGTCAACGCGGCCGGCGAGTGCTGTTCGTGCGACATTGGGGGGGAGGCTTTCCCTCACCTCCCTGCTATAGTGGCCGCCACCCCACGACAGACAGGAACGCGCCCTGCAAATCGGCACGGCTCGCCTCGTTTTCCATCTCCCCGCCAACCGCTCGCTCAAGGGCAAGCGCCAAGTGGCCCAGGCCCTGATCTCGCGTCTCAGACAAAAGTTCAACGTCTCCGTCGCCGAGGTCGATGGCCTCGACACCTGGCAGACGCTCGTTCTAGGCATCACCTGCGCCAGCAACAGCGGCGGCCACGCGGGCGAAATGATCGACCACGCCGTGGCTTTCGCACAGGGACAGCGCCTCGACACCGAGCTCGTTGACATCCAGCGCGAGGTTATCGACAGTGGCTGAAGCGCCCCCACGCCGACTGGACGTTGAGGGCTTCATCGCGCACTTGCGTGGCGCGGACTGGCACACCGGCCAGGTAGTGCACGTCGAGCACGTGCCGCCGACCGAAGCGCGCTATGGCGAGCTCCGCCATACCCTGCACCCCGCACTGCTCGATGCGCTAGTGGGGCGGCGGAACCTCCCCCTGTATGCGCACCAGGTCGAGGCCATCGACGCCGTGCTCGACGGTGAGGACGTGGCCGTGGTCACACCCGCCGCAAGCGGCAAGAGCCTGTGCTACGGCGTTCCCGTGGTGCAGACGCTTCTCGACGACCCTTCGAGCCGTGCGCTGCTTCTGTTCCCCACCAAAGCGCTGGCCCAGGACCAGCTGCGGAGCCTTCGTGAGCTATTGCCGGAGCGCTCCCGCCAGCGCGCCATGGTGTTCGATGGCGATACGCCAAGGGACGAGCGCGCCGAGATCCGCCGCTCCGCGCAGGTGATTCTGACTAACCCGGACATGCTGCACTTCGGTATCCTGCCGAACCACCAAGCCTGGTCCCGGTACTTCCGGTCTCTTCGCTATGTCGTCATCGACGAGGCGCATGCGTACCGTGGAGTTTTCGGCTCGCACCTTGCCAATGTCATACGGCGGCTGCGCCGCATCTGCCGGACCTACGGCGCTGATCCAGTCTTCGTTCTCAGTTCGGCCACCATCGCCAATCCCGAGGACCACGCCCAAAACCTCACTGGTCGTGCCGCCCGCATCATCAGCGAGGACGCCGCCCCATCCAGCGGCCGGTATTTCGTCTTTTGGAACCCACCCATCGTTGACGAAGGGAAGGCAACCCGAGCCAGCGCCAGCAGCGAAGCTGCACGCTTGCTTGAGATGTTGCTGAGACGTGACGTACGGACACTCGCTTTCGTCCGTACCCGCCGGCAGGCTGAACTGGTCTACATGGCCGTGCGCGATAGGCTGAGCGTCGACGGCAATGGCCTGGCGCAGCGAGTCCGGCCATACCGCGCCAGCTACCTGCCGGAGGACCGGCGTGCCGTGGAAACGGGCCTGGCCAATGGCGAACTACTGGGTGTCGTGGCGACCAATGCCTTGGAGCTCGGCATCGACGTTGGCGACCTCGAGGCGACCGTGCTCGCCGGCTACCCCGGCAGCATCGCCAGCACCTGGCAGCAGGCCGGGAGGGCGGGCCGGCGCGGCCACGAGGCGCTCAGTATCCTCGTGGGCCAAGACAACCCGCTGGACCAGTATCTCATGCGCCACCCGGACTTCTTCTTCGGGCGCCCCCACGAACATGCGCGCACCCGGCCCGGTAATCCCCACATACTCAAGGCCCACTTACTCTGCGCGTCCTACGAGGCTCCGCTGGACGAACGGGACGTAGCATTGTTCGGCCGCGCAGCACTCGAAGAGCTGGTCCCCGCGCTCGAGTCCGATGGTCTGCTGCACCAACGAAGAGGACGTTGGTTCCCGGTGCCGTCCATTGAGTACCCCGCGCAGTCCGTCAATATTCGCTCCGCGTCGAGCGGCCAGTTCGCCGCCGTCGAGGCTGAGTCGGGCCGCGTGCTGGAGCGTGTCGAAGAGCACTCAGCCTACGCACAGCTCCACCGTGGCGCCATCTACCTGCACCAGGGTGAGCCTTACATCGTCGAACGACTGGACCTGACCACGAAGGCCGCGTACCTGAAGCGTACTGACGCACCGTACTACACGGAGTCGCGCGAGCTGACCGACATTCGGATCACTGCCACACACGCTGCCAAGAAGGCCGGCGGCGCGAGCGTGGCACTGGGTGAGGTGGAGGTCTCACGTGCGGTGGTGGGCTATCGCCGCAAGAGCATCTACGGTAACGAGGTGCTCGGTGAGGAGACGCTGGAGATGCCGGAGGACCGATTCCCCACCGTTGCGCTGTGGTTCGACGTGCCGGGGCAGGCTTTCCAGAAGGCACTGCGCGAGCGCGCCGACCTGGCCGGCGGGCTTCACGCGATGGAGCACGCGGCCATCGGCGTCCTGCCGCTGTTCGCGCTGTGCGACCGAAATGACATTGGAGGCGTTTCCACGGTGCTCCACGCCGATACCGGCGGCCCGGTCGTCTTTATCTACGACGGCCACCCCGGCGGCGTCGGCATCGCCGAGCATGGATATGAGATCGTCGATGAACTGTGGCGAACGACGCTGGCGGCGGTGGCGGAGTGCGGGTGCGTGGCCGGCTGTCCGGCGTGCATACAGTCGCCCAAGTGCGGCAACAACAACCATCCGTTGGACAAGGCCGTGGCAGCCGACTTGCTCCGCGCGCTGGTCCACCCAGCGTCAAGGTAGGCCGTACCCTTCGAGACTACACCTCGCGGAACTCGCCCTCGATCGTATCCTCGTCGCTCGGTTCGCCCGGCGGTTGGCCTGACGCAGGCGCCTCGCCGTCCGTCGATTGATCGTCTTCCTGGTAAATGGCCTGGCCAATGAGGGCCACGGCAGTGCTGAGCGCCTCTAGCGCGGCGCGGATTCTGGCTGGGTCGTCGCCGGAGACAGAGCCCTGGACGTCCGAGATCTTACTGCGGACCTCCTGCTTGATATCGTCGCCGACCTTGTCGCCGTGCTCGTTAAGCGCCTTCTCGGCCTGGTAGATCGCATTGTCGGCTCCGTTGCGCGCATCCACGAGCTCGCGCCTAACCTGGTCCTCCTCGGCGTGCTCCTCCGCTTCCTTCACGAGCGACTCAACCTCGTCCTTTGATAGGCCAGAGCTCGCCGTGATGGTGATGCGTTGTTCCTTGCCGGTCGCCTTGTCGGTGGCGGACACATTGAGGATTCCGTTGGCGTCGATATCGAAGCCGACCTCGATTTGGGGTAGGCCTCGGGGCGAGGGCGCTACTCCGTCCAGGGAGAAGCGCCCGATGGTCTTGCTCTCCGCCGCCATGGAGCGCTCGCCCTGGAGGACATGCACCTCCACGCTGGTCTGATTGTCCGCGGCGGTGGTGAAAGTCTCCGTCTGCCGGGTCGGGATGCTGGTGTTGCGCTTGATCAACGGAGTGAGGACTCCGCCCAGCGTCTCGATGCCTAAGGTCAGCGGAGTCACGTCCACGAGGACGATATCCTGTACTTCGCCTTGAAGGACGCCCGCCTGGATGGCCGCGCCCACGGCGACGACCTCGTCCGGGTTCACGCCCTTGTGTGGCTCCTTGCCGAACTGCGCCTGCACCTTCTCGATGACCGAGGGCATGCGCGTCATCCCTCCCACGAGCACGACCTCGTCGACGCCGGACGCCAAGACGCCGGCGTCCTTGAGCGCCTGATTGACTGGCGCCGTGGTCCGCTCGAGCAGGTCGTTGGTCAGCTGGTCAAGCTTCGAGCGGCTCAGCGACATCGCGAGGTGCTTCGGGCCCGTGGCGTCGGCCGTGATGAAAGGGAGGTTGACCTCTGTCTGCATCACGCTGGAGAGCTCGATCTTCGCCTTCTCGGCGCCTTCCCGCAGGCGCTGGAGCGCCATGCGGTCGCTGCGCAGGTCGATGCCCTGGTCGCGCTTGAACTCGTCGGCCAGCCACTCGATGATCCGCTGGTCCCAGTCGTCGCCGCCGAGGTGGGTGTCGCCGTGGGTCGACTTCACCTCGAAGACACCCTCCCCGATGCTCAAGATAGAGATGTCGAAGGTTCCGCCACCGAGATCGAAGACGGCGATGGTCTCGTCGTTCTTGCGGTCGAGGCCGTAGGCCAGCGCGGCGGCGGTTGGCTCGTTGATGATGCGCAGGACGTCGAGCCCCGCAATCAACCCGGCATCCTTCGTCGCCTGCCGCTGGCTATCGTTGAAGTAGGCGGGCACGGTGATGACGGCCTCGGTGATGGTCTCGCCCAGTTTCGCCTCCGCGTCGGCCTTCAGCTTCTGGAGGATCATGGCGGAGACTTCGGGGGGCGAGTAAGGGCGGTCCCCCATCTGGATGGCGGCGTCGCCGTTCTTCCCTTCGATGATCGCGAAGCCGACCTCCTTGATTTCCGAGCTCACTTCGGAGAACTTGCGCCCGATGAAGCGTTTCGTTGAGTAAACGGTGTTGTCGGAGTTGGTGACGGCTTGCCGCTTGGCCATCTGGCCCACGTATCGCTCGCCGGACTTGTCGTTGATGGCGACCATTGAGGGCGTCGTCCGGCCCCCTTCGCTATTTTCCAACACCGTCGGCTCGCCGGCCTCAATGACGGCCATGCACGAGTTGGTGGTGCCGAGGTCGATTCCAAGGACTTTGGCCATATGTTTTCTCCTGCCCGCGTCGCTCGGCGGGCCGTTGCGTATTTTGCCCTATTGCGCCGTGGCCGTCGCACCGTCGCCGGCCTGTTCAGGGGCTCTCGCCACGACCACCTGTGCAGCCCGCAGCACCCGATCCTGCGACCGATAGCCGGGCCGCACGCACTGGAGCACGGCGCCCGGCGGCTGGTCGCCCGTCGGATGGTAGTAAATGGCGTCATGGTTAGCTGGGTCGAAAGTCGTCCCTGGCTCCGGAGAGTAGGCCTTCACGCCGACCGTCTCAATGGTCGTGCACAGGCCTTGGAGCACCATGCGCACGCCGTCTGCCCACGAACCGGCATCCTGCGGCAGGGCGCCGACCGCTCGTTCGAGGTCGTCAGCGATGGGCAGCAACCGCACGATGACGCTGTTGGCCGCGTTCTGCTCGAGCGCCCGGCGCTCTTCGTCGACGCGGCGTCGATAGTTAATCAGGTCGGCCTGCGCCCGCTGAGCGAGGGCTTTGAACTCGTCCCGTTCCCTCTCGGCGCGCTCCTGCGGAGACTCGTCGACTGGTGCCGGAGCATTGGAGTCGGCTGAGGTCGGCTGCTCGTCGTCGTGGTCTGCCACTATGGTGTCTCCCGTTCGGCGCGTGCGTGTCCCTGAAGAATGTCGAATATGGCCTGCATCTCACGTTCGAATGCCCGTGCCACGGAGCCTGTGCCAGGCGCGATCCGCTGGCGGAACGATTCCAGCCGCTCGACGAGACCCATGACGGTTTCGACGCCCGCCAGGTTGAGGCGGAGCTCGTCGACCAAGTGCTTGATCATACGCAAGCGCATTATGTCTTCAGCGGAGTACAGGCGGAGCATGCCGTCTGTACGCGAGGGCCGGATCAGACCGAAGCGCTCGTACTTGCGCAGTGTCTGCGGGTGCATGGCGAGCATTCGCGCCGCGACACTGATGATGTAGACCCCGCCCTGCTCGGCCGGGGTCGGCACTACGGACTCACTCTTCGTCAACAGCGCCTCGCGATGAGCATCGACAACTGACCGAAGTCTCGCGCTGGCCGTGCGCCTCGCCTTCAAGTGCTGCGAGTGTCGGGCATGCGGTTGTTGCCTGCTGCACCGAAGATTGAGTGCGAGACCCGTTGCATCGTGACCTCACGCACCGTAGGATATCTACTTGATACAGTTCGTGTCAACCACACTTATACGACTCCATGCCGTGGCATCTCTTCGCCGAGAACGCCATCTAACATAGAAACTAACAGGAGGATGCAGTCACTCTCCTCAGTGAAGGAAAAGGCTTAGACATGGAAGTACTCTTCAGGGCGTGCCCCAGGTGTTCGGGTGACCTCCAGCGAAGCGAAGACCTCTACGGCCACTACGACAAGTGCCTTCAGTGCGGGCACAGAGTAGAGGCTCTGGGTGAACTCGCGTTCGCGATCACACCGGCGGCGGAAAAGACAACCAAGAGGGCGAAGAAGACCTCAAAGGCCGACGCAGCATAAACGAGGACGCACTGACGAGAAGCAAGGAACCCCTTACGTGGGGGCTTTGCTTTTGAGGCCTGCTGGCGGCGGGAGCCCTAAGTGGTTGAGTGGACCGTTGGTGTGCTCCGGTGCGGAGCGAGCCAGCCAACGGCGTCAGCGGTGATGAGCCCGGTATCGAGGCCGCAACAGCGTGGCGTAAACGAGCCCAAGACCCGCAGCGCATCGTCTATCTGCTTGCGCGCGCCGGCCGCACTGCCCTGCCGGTTCTGCACGAGCCCCGCAGCCAGTTTAGTGAGCGCCAGATACAGCAGGCGCTCAGGGTAAAAAGCCTGGTGCCAGGCCGCCTCCCAGGCCTCGTGGGCCTCGAAGAAGCGGCCTTCGTTGAACAGACGCACGCCTTTCGCGAGCCCGAGCGAGGGCACCAGGTTTTCGAGGTCCAGAGGGTTGTCGCGTAGGTGGGTGAGCCAGCGCTCGTCGAGCGCGCGCCGGCCGCCGGCCCTGTGCGTCTGTGGAGGCGGCGTCCTCAGCGGAGCTAGGTCTGCTCCCCGTAGCCGGGCGGCAACTCGACTTCGAGGGCGCGGTACTTGGACGGGCACTTCACCAGCACGCGGTCGGCGGCGAAGACGCCGTCCTCACCGTAGGTACCACCTAGCACGATCTCGGAGTGCGGATTGAAGAAAAGGTCGGGCAGGGCACCGTCGAACGTGGCAGACACTTGATGGCCATTGTCCTCAAGCAGGAACTCCGCCACGATGGTCGGGCCGCTACCGTCGGCTGCTTCGCGAGTGAAGCTTTCTAGGACAAGGCTGCCTTTCACCTGCAGTAAGTCCCCCACACTGGGCCCACGCTCAATCAGTTCGTCTACGGTCAAATAATAGGACGTGGCGCTTTGGAAAGCAGTGAAACCGAAGTAACCGAAGGCGACGGCGATGACGAAACCAACAATGATGAGCCGCATACGTCGGTTCAGCCCGCCACGTGGCTCGTCGCTGCTCAGACTCTCCGGCTGCTGCGCTGGGGTGTACTTCACTCCGCTCCGCCTCACTATCGCCGTTCCGCGTTTCGCCCGCCACGTACCCGCCTCAATCTCGACTGTCCTCGTCCCACAGACTACGCCAAACCGCGCCTCTGTGTTCTACAACTAGTCGCTGGGGTTCTTATCGGCCAGTTGGTGCCGGAGCTCTTCCAGTTCTCGACGCAGCGCCTGCTCGCGCCTGTTGACATAGAACGCGTAGGCGATCAGGCCGACCCAGACAACTGAGAAGCCGGTGAAGAGGAAGCCAAGGTTGCTCTCGCCGGCGGCTTCATGGCCGATGGGTGCTGCGAGTGTCGTCGCCGGGAATGCCAGGGCCAACACCAACACCATCATCATCATGGAGAAGCGGGACATTGCCTAGGAGACCGCCGCGCGAAGCTCGTCCATCGTGTCCTCGTCCCGCCGCTGGGCCACTCGCGTACGGAAGAGGTAAGCGAAGATCAAAGTGAAGGTGAGGGTCGAGAAATAGAGAGTGATGCGCATGGAAGATTCGAGCGAGCCGGACTCGGACAGCGGCCCGGCAACAAGCTCAGGGTGCAGCGAACGCCACCACTCCGACGCCAGGTAGACGATGGGCACGTCGGCGAATGCAATGATACCAACCACCGCTGACCACGTCGCGGCCTGGCGCCGTCCCGGCGCGTACGCTCGCACTATCAAGTATCCGATAAACATGACCCACAGGACAAATACTGAGGTCAGCTTGGGGTCCCACGTCCACCAAGTCCCCCAGACGGGCTTGGCCCACACCGCGCCAGAGACGATTGACACTGTGAGGAACACGACGCCGATCTCAGCTGCCGCCTGGGCCCGGTGATCCCACTTCACATCGCGCTTGATCAGGTACGCCAGGCTGGAGAGGGCGACGAAG
>CAUYXS010000028.1:0-11768 GCA_963577205.1 Dehalococcoidia bacterium
CCCCCCGGCGTACCACGGGTCGTACGGAGGGAAGCTCGTTGACTTGACCACCGCGGTGAGGTAGGCCAGGTCCATCGGCTTCTCGCCGCCCCGGAACGGGTGCCAGAGGTCGGGGTTCGCAGCGCGAATGAGCAGGAAGACCACGAAGGCCCCGACGAACAGCGCCTCGACGCCGACCAGATAGCGCCAGTGCAGGCGAGCCATCGCCGTCATGGGCCGCCAACGCCGCCACAGCAATGCGCCCGACGTCACGCCCAACGCGAGCATGGCCAGCGCGATGCTCCCGCGGCCGAAACTCCACACGCCATAGCTCGCCCCAACCCACACTAGCCAGGCCACGACCAGCAGCCCGAGCGGCCGCGCGAACAGCACGCCACGGTCTGGCAGCCAGCGGAAGAACGAGACAGATAAGGGGAGAGTGAGAACGAAGATCATCTCCACCAACACCAGCCAGACAAGCCACGGCATCGTGTGGTTTAATCCCGACTCAGTGAAGACCTCAGTCCATGTGCCGCCGGCCTGCTGTTCGGCTGCGTCGGCATCGCTCAACATCGACGGTTCAGGAGGCGGGAGCGCGCGCCCCCTGAGGATGGCGTCCTGGATTTCGCTGGCGTCGAGGTGGGCCACGTTGCGCCACACCAGCACCAGCGGCCGATCGTAGTTGGTGACATTCTCGTCGGCGTAGCCCAGGTCCAGCGCCAGCGGTGCCGGCTCGATACCGGGCAGCGTTTCGGGCGCGAGTACCCCAGCGTGCGAGAAAGGGTCGTGGACGAAGGACACGCCGAGCAGCGAAGGGTAGCGCTCAAAGGCCTGCACCAGCTCGTAACCCAGGTCACCATCGAAGAGACGATGGTAGTAGCTGGCGCTCAGCGGGTAGCGCTCTGGCAGCCGTGCGATAGACCCGAAGGGGCGGTTGCTGTAGGACATCAGATACTCGGCGCCGGCGAGCAAGCCGGAGATCTCGGTGAGCTTGCTCACCGTGTCGCCCTCGTACATACGCAGTTGCTCGACCCGGAAGCGCCCCAAATCTCGGAAGCCTTCGTCCCAGTGGTTGTCGGTGAGGACGAGGTCGCCGGGTCGAGCGTTGTCGTTCATCCATGCCGACGCTTGGATCGCCGGGTGAGGGTCGCCGTAGCTGCGGGTAAAGGCGGCGCCGTAGAACACCGTCGCGCCGACCACGAAGGCGGTCGCGACGAAAGCACCCCGGCGGAGCAATACCGGGCTCCGTGGAGCCCGTGCTACGGCCACCATCCAGCGACTGCCAAGCAGGACCATGACAGAGAGCACAGGCACGAGGTAGCGCAGGAACTTGACCTCGAAGAAGGCCAGCGTCAACAGGAACGGCAGAACCCACGCGACCAGCAACAACTCGCCGCGCGCCACAGGGCCGAAGCGCGAGTAGCCGGCCAGCCGCCCGACGCTGAGCGCCAGCCCAACCCAGGCCGCGATGCCCAGCGGTAGGCCCAAGGCCCAGACGGCCGTCTGTCGTAGCTCGTAGAGCCCGAGGCCCGAGCCGACGTACTGAACCGTGTACGGGACGATGCCCGCGGTGCGCGCGACCCGCGCCTCGAAGCCCTGATCGTTGACGAACTTGGCGAAGTCCAGCAGTGCGTAGGGCTGTAGGACGGCGAACGTCGCGAATGCGATGGCCCCCGCGCCGGCCGCGCGCAGGGACACGCTTCGCAGCGCATCGGCCCGCGTCGTCGCCCCGGTGTCGTAGCTCCGCTTCGCCAGCAGGCCGTAAGTGACGGCCAGCGGCACGAGCAGAGGCAGGCTCGTGGTGCGGAACGCGAAGCTCACGCCGACGACGAGGCCGAGCAGCAGGTGGTCGCGCCCGTGGCCGCGCTCGATCACGTTGAGCATCCACCAGAAGCTCGCCAGCGCCAACAGGACAACGAAAGGCTCGGGCCGGTAGAAGTGGGCGACTTGGATGCTGACGACAGTGAACGCGCTCAGCCCCGCAGCCAGCAGGCCGACCGGCCTGCCGAAGATGCGCCGCCCGAGCGCGTACAGCATGAGGACCGCCCCGACATCGACGATAGCGGTGATGGTGCGGCCGGCGGACGCGAGGTCCTGGAGCCGAATCTGGTCCATGAAAGGCTCGAGGAGGAAGCGTACCCCGACGAGCAAATAGATGATGATGCTGCCGAGCGGGAACCAGTGCGGATTCAGTGGGCTCCGCTCGGCGTCGAGCAACGTTCCCGGGTCCGGTATCCCCGGCGTGTCGAGAGGGAAGTCACGATTCGCGGACAGCTCCCAGCCGGGGGCGTCGGTCAGCGTCCGGTACATCTGGTCGCTGCGCATGAAGATGGAGCGCTCGTCGGGGTGGTAAAGCGAGCCGCCGTCCCAGTCGATGCCCTGGAGGCGCAGGCCGAGGGCGATGGCGGCGATGAGAAGCGGCAGCAGCGCGAGCGCCCGCCCACGTGTTAACCAGCCGACGCGAGCGGCGCGCGATGTGGTAATGGCGGGCTGCATGGCCTTCGCCATTGTAGTACGCACCCCGCAGAGACCAGGTTGGTTCGGCCTGCAATTGCGGGCCGGAGGTGCCCACTGCCCTCGCAGTTACAGGCGCTCGGCCATGAGCGCCGCGAGGTCCGACGTGCGACAAGAGTAACCCCACTCGTTGTCGTACCAGCCGAGCACCTTCACCATGCTGCCCTCCATCACCATGGTGGAGAGCCCGTCGAGAATGCAGGAGTGCGAGTCCATCTTGATGTCACTGGAGACGATGGGGTCCTCGGTGTAGCTGAGGATGCCGTGGAGCTTGCCCTCGGCGGCCTGCCGGAACGCCGCGTTAATGTCGTCGACGGTGGCGTCGCGATTTAGCTCGGCAACGAAGTCGGTGATGGAGCCGGTGGGCACCGGGACGCGCAGCGACATGCCGTGCAGCTTGCCGTTGAGCTCAGGGATGACGAGGCCGACGGCCCGCGCGGCGCCGGTGGTGGTCGGGATGATGTTCTGCGCGGCGGCGCGCGCGCGCCGGAGGTCCTTGTGGGCCTGGTCAAGGATCTGTTGGTCGTTGGTGTAAGCGTGAATGGTGTTCATCAGGCCGCGGCGGACGCCGAACTCGTCGTTGAGAACTTTGATGAGCTGGGCTACGCAGTTGGTCGTGCAGGAGGCGTTGGAGACGACGTGGTGCGTGGCGGGGTCGTACTCGTGATCGTTGACACCGATAACTAGCGTCTTGTCCTCGTTGGTCGCGGGTGCGGAGATGATGACCTTCTTGGCGCCGCCCTCGATATGCCCGGCCGCCCGTTGGCCATCGGTGAACACGCCCGTGGACTCGATGACGATGTCGACACCCAGGTCTCCCCACGGAATCTTGGCGGGGTCACGCTCGCTGAGGGACTTGATTTCGCTGCCGTCGATGTTGATGGAGCCGTCGCCAGCCTCCACCTCTCCGGGGTAGCGGCCATAGTTCGTATCGTACTTGAAGAGGTGCGCGTTGGTTTTGTCGTCGGCGAGGTCGTTGATGGCGACAACCTCCAGCTCGCCGGGGTGGCGCTCAAGCGTCGCCCGCAGGACCTGCCGGCCGATGCGCCCGAAGCCGTTGATGCCGATTCGCGTTGCCATGCGTTCTCCTCTTCGTTCCGCGCAGCCATGCTACTAAGGCGACAGGGGGGGTACAAGCGAGGAATCACCTGCAAGTAAGACACCGAGTCCTGGTGCTAACCCTTGTGCTACACCGCCGGAGCCTACTTCGTGGGCGAGTTTTTGCCCCCCGTCGCCATGCCATGGCCTGCCAGCACCGGCTAACCTAGCGCTTTAATCCAGCGAAGGCGTCTGCGCCGGCGTAGCGAGCTTCGCCCCCGAGCTCAGCCTCGATGCGCAGGAGCCTGTTGTACTTCGCAACGCGCTCACTCCGCGCTGGCGCGCCCGTCTTGATCTGGCCGGCGGCCGTGGCCACCGCTAGGTCCGCGATCGTCGTGTCCTCCGTCTCACCGGACCGATGGCTGATGACGGCGGTCCAGCCCGCGCCCTGCGCCATCTCGACTGCGTCTAGTGTCTCGGTCAGCGTGCCGATCTGGTTGAGCTTGACTAGGACCGAGTTGGCGGAGCGCTCCCGGATGGCCCGGGCGATCCGCTCCGTGTTTGTCGTGAGCAGGTCATCCCCGACGAGCTGTACCCGGTCTCCTAGGCGCTCGGTCAGCTGCGCCCAGCCCTCCCAATCGTCTTCCGCGAGGCCGTCCTCGATGCTGGCGATGGGGTAGGCGTCGACCCAGCGCTCGTAGAGCGAGATAAGGTCGCCACTGCTCAGGGTCACGCCCTCGCGCTCCAGAACGTAGGCGCCGTCGCGGTATAACTCTGAGGCGGCGACGTCCATCGCCAGCAGGACATCGCGCCCCGGCTCGTAGCCGGCCGCGGCGATGGCCTCCATGAGCAACTCGACAGCCGCCTCGTTGGACGCTAGTGACGGCGCGACGCCGCCCTCGTCGCCGACGTTGGTGGACATGCCCCGCGAGCGGACGAGGCCGCGGAGTGTCTGGTAGACCTCCGCGCCGCATCGCAGCGCCTCGGAGAAGCGCTCGAAGCCGACGGGTGCCAGCATGAATTCCTGGAAGTCGGTGGAGTTGACGGCGTGTCGGCCCCCATTGAGCACATTCAGCAAGGGAACGGGCAACAGCGGTGCACGGCCCACCGCCAGCGACCGGTAGAGCGGTAGCCCGGTGGCGGCCGCGGCGGCGTGTGCTGAGGCCAGTGAAACAGCCAATATGGCGTTGGCGCCCAGCGCGGCCTTGTTGGGCGTGCCGTCCAGCTCGCGCATGCGGCCGTCGAGCGCCGCGTGGTCTGCCGGGTCCATCCCGGTCACCGCCGGTGCGATGCGCTTGTTGACGTTGCCTACCGCAGTGAGGACACCCTTGCCGCTGTGGCGGGATCGGTCGCCGTCGCGCAGCTCCAATGCTTCGTGCGCTCCAGTGCTTGCGCCCGAGGGCACGGCGGCCCAGCCGGTGTTGCCGTCGTCCAGTGAAACGACAGCCTCGATGGTTGGGTAGCCGCGCGAGTCTAGAATCTCCCGTGCCACCACCGCCGTGATTCGCGCCATGGTTCTCCTTCGCATGCCGGGCCTACCGGGAGTCGGCGTGAGTCTAGCAGGCGGCCGCTGGTCGCCCGTGCGTAAAACCATTCCCGTAAGGGTGACCCGGCCTGGCCGCCGCGTTATCCTAGGATCCCCGCGACAGAGTCCGGGCCCAGGGAGGGACTACGTGAACGACGAGACCACTCGAACGCTCAGTCTGTTGATTCTCGCAGCGTCCATAGCCGCGGTGGTGGCTGGCATCGCTGGATCTTGGCCGTTGCTGTACGGCCTTGCCACTCCGGTCGCGGTCGGCAGCGCCGCGTTTGGCCTGTCGACACTCTTTGGGCGCGACTAGGCGGAGAACCCCTACCGCACCACGGAGAAGCCTCCGATAGCGCCTTTCGGCCGGTGAGCGCATGGGCTACGTCCTTGGCGACGCCGTCAAGGATTGGGTAGTCGGTCAGCGCATGAAGCGCGACGCGCAGGCACTTGGCGGGTGGCGATACCCCCGCACCGATGGTGTCCGTCAGAGTCCATACCGTGAACGGTGAGATCAGGGACCCTCGTCGGCAGGTAGTCGATGAGGAGCACAGGCCCAACGGGCGCCGTAATCGGATGGTCGTCCGCAGCGTATCGACGAGCGCACTCACCCGTGCAGCCAAACCGCAGATGGCGCCCCCC
This sequence comes from Dehalococcoidia bacterium, assembly GCA_963577205.1. Lineage (GTDB taxonomy): Bacteria > Chloroflexota > Dehalococcoidia > Lucifugimonadales > Australimonadaceae > CAUYXS01. Next base: position 5,699 of record CAUYXS010000028.1, read on the forward strand.
TGCCCCCACCGCCGAGTAGCGCTCGACTGTTGTTTCGGCGCGGCTGGCGTGACCCACGAGGTCGTGCAACGCTCCAGGCGCCAAGCGCAGGATTGGCCCAGGCGTCGGCAGGCACAAAGGAAATGGCATCAGTGAAGTAAGCGATGGCTTTAGCGAACGAATCGCGGCTCACTGCATATCCCCGGCCCTGAGCCCAGTCGGGTTAGCGGGAGACGAAGGGGCCGAGCACATGGGTCGCGGCCTCGGCGGCATCGAGGATGGGCCCGGGGTAAATGCCCACGAAGACCATGCCTCCGAACAGGCCGAGCATGGTGACGGTGCTCAGCCGAGGGAAGACGATTGCCGCGGAGCCGCCCTCCGGCTTGACGAGGTACATCTGGCGCACAATCCTCAGGTAGTAGTACAGCGACACGAGGCTCGCTAGCGCGGCAACGACGACCAGCCAGAGCAGGCCGGCCTCCGCTGCCGCCGTGAACAAAAAGAACTTGGTCACGAAGCCCGCGAAGATGGGCAGGCCCGCCAGCGAGAGCAGGGCGCTGGCCATGACCATGGCTGCCAGCGGGGAGCGGCGGGCTAGGCCGGCGTAGTCGGCGATCAGCTCCCTCCCGCTGTGCGCCTCCACCGTCACCACCACCATGAAGGCGGCCAGGGTGGTGAAAGCGTAGCCGACGAGGTGCAGGATGACGGCGTTGGCAGCGGCCTGATTCTGGACGCCGCCGCCGATGGCGTCACCGATTGCGACCAAGCCCACGATGACGAATCCGGCCTGGGTGATGGAACTGTAGGCTAACAGGCGCTTGATGTTGGTCTGTGTCAGCGCGACCAGCGCGCCGACTGTCATCGTCAGCGCAGCCAGCACGGCGATGCCCATCTGCCACGAATGGAACGATTGCTGCGTCGCCTCCGTGAAAAAGCGCAGCGCCAGCGCGAACGCAGCGGCCTTCGACAGCACGGAGAGATGGGCTGTCACCGGCGTAGGCGCTCCCTCGTAGGCATCTGGCGTCCACATGTGAAAAGGGACGATGGCCAGCTTGAACGCCAAGCCCGCGGCCACCATTGCGAAGCCGATGATGACGGTCGGCTGGCTTGCGAACATCGCGAGTGGCGAGTCCATGAAGCGGAAGAACGTAGTGCCGAGCGTTCCGTACAGCAGGCTGATGCCGTAGAGCAGGATCGCCGAGGACACTGCGCCTAGCAGGATGTATTTGGTCACGGCCTCGGCGGAGCGGTGGTCGCCGCGCGGCAGGCCCACAAGGGCGTACAGGCTGAAGCTCAGTAGCTCGAGCGCGATGTACGCGGTCAGGAGCTCGCCGGCAGAGGCCATCATGATGGAGCCCAGCACGGAGAACACGAGCAGCGCGTAGTACTCCCCAGGGTTCTGGAGCTTCTTGCCGACGTACTCGACGGACATGAGGACGACCGCCACCCCTGTCCCCAGGAACAGCGCCTTGAAGAGTAGCGCGTAGCGGTCAACGAAGTAAATTTGGCCGTACAGCGTTTCGCCGATATTGCGCAGGTCTACGAGGCTGTAGCCGAGCACCGCAAGCATGCCAACCGCGGCCATCGAGGCGGCGATTGCATTGCGGCGATGGTTTAGGCGAGCGGGCAACACCATATCAACGGCGAGCACACCAATGGCCAGGCCGGCAAGCAGGAATTCGGGGATCAGCAGCGTGAAGTCGACGCTCATGGCCTACGCCCCCCCCAGGCCCGCGACCAGCGCGTCGACGGCCGGGCTGAGCACGCGCAGGAAGGGCTGCGGATAGATGCCCACAAACATGATCGGGATGACCAGCGCACTGGCCGCGATCCACTCGGTCCTTGACAAGTCCGGGAGCCGGTCCCAGTCACGGGAGCGCGGCCCGAAGAAAACGCGGGCGATGAGCCGCAACATGTAGACGGCCGTGATCGCGGCCCCTATGACACCCAAGACACCGAGCCACGGCTCGGTGCGGAAGGCGCCGATGAACACCATGAGCTCGGCGATGAACCCACTGAGGCCCGGTAACCCCAATGAAGTGAGCCCCGCGATGATGAAGAATGCCGTGCCCCAGCGCATCCGCGATGCCAGCCCGTTGAGGACCATCGTGTCGCGGGTGTGGGTCCGGTCGTAGATCCCGCCCACCGCCGCGAAAAAGAGCGCAGTCATCACACCGTGGGAGAACATCTGAAGCGCCGCACCGGTCAGGCCCAGCGGATCCATGGTTGCGATGCCCATGAGCACGTAGCCCATGTGGCTGACGCTGGAGTAACCGATAACGTACTTCAGGTCGGTCTGAGCCATGGCCGCGATGGCGCCGTAGATGACGTTGGCTGTCGCAAGGATGAAGAGCACCAGCGCCCAGTCGCCCATGCCGCCCGGCAATAGCGTCATGCCGACCCGGATGATGCCGAAGGCGCCCAGCTTCATCAGCACGCCGGCGTGCAACATGCTCACGGACGTCGGCGCCGCGACGTGGCCGTCCGGCGACCACGTATGGAAAGGCCAAAGGCCGGCCAGCACGCCGAAGCCGACCATGACCAACGGGAACACGATACGTTGGAACGTCGGCGACAGCGCTCCGCCGGAGATAGCTTCCTGGAGCGTGAGTATGTCGAAGGTGCCCAGTCCGACCTGCACGTAGATGGCGATGATCGCGACCCAGACGAGGACGCTGCCACCCACCAGCATGATCACCAGCTTCATCGCCCCGTACTCCTTCGTCCGCGCGAAGGTGGCGTAGGTGGAGCTGGACCCCCAGATCCCGATGAGCAGGAACATGGGGACGACGGCGAGCTCGTAGAAGAAGAACAGGAAGAAGAGGTCGATCGACACGAAGGTGCCATAGACGCCAGCGATGAGCAGGTAGAGCAGCAAATAATAGGGCTTCTGATCGTCGTCCCGTCGGAGCGCGATGATCGCGGAGGCGAAGGAGACGATGCCAGTCAGCAACACCATCAGCACGCCGATACCGTCGACGCCAAGCCGGAAGTCGATGCCTAGTTGCTCCACCCAGGGGTAAACCCTGATGAGCTGGAAGGTCTCGGCATCGGCCCCATAGTCGAACACCCAGAAGGCGTAGATCGACCCGACGAGTAGCAGCAGTCCCGCGCCGACACCCGTCCAGCGCACCACCGTCTGGTAACGACCAGGGATTAGCACTAGCGCGACCACCACAAGCATCGGTAGGTAAATCAACGATTCGAGGACGTGCGTTTCGAAGTAGCTCATGTGCCGCTACGCCCTCAGCCAGAAGAAGAGCCCGATGCCGATGACGCCCAAGACCATGCTCACCCCGTAGTCGGCGAAAAGACCGGTGGCATGGTGCCGCAGAGCGCGTCCGGCGTTCATCGCCGATGCAGCAGCGCCGTCGACGCCACCATCGTTGATGGCGCGGCGGTCGAAGAACGCGACGCCTCTGCTGGCCCTGAGCACGACCTGGTCGATGGCCCACTGGTAGGCGTCGTCGAGGTAGTACTTGCGCTCCACCAGCCGGTGTAACGCTCCGAAGCGTATGCGTATCGAGTCCACCAGGTCCCTGCGACGGTCGTACAACCACCAGCCGGCCGCGAAGCCGCCGCCGGCTAGCACGATGCTCGCGACGGTCCACTGCGCCACGACCTCGAAGCCGTGCGGACCATGCTCCTGCAGGAACAGGAATGAGCCGATGCCGTCGTAGGTGTCGCCCCAAGGGAGCGCGAGCAGACCGATGACGACGCTTAACCCCGCCAAGACGGCGATGGGGATAACCATAACTAGCGGCGACTCGTGGGCGTGTTCGGCGTCGGCGCTGAGCTCACCATAGAACGCCAGACGCGTGGCCCTAGCCATGTAGAGCGCGCTCAGCACGATGGCGAGCAGGAAGAAAATGAGGTAGGCCGGATTGAGGCCCTTTTGCACGGCAATCAGGATTTCATCCTTGCTCCAGAAGGCGCTGAGCGGCGGGATACCGGCGAGCGCCAGCGCCCCGATGGTGAAGGCGACAGCGGTCAGCGGCATCCGCCTTCGCAGCCCGCCCATGCGGCGAATATCGGTCTGGCCATCCATGGCGTGCATGACGGACCCGGCCGCCATGAACAGGCTTGCCTTGGCGATGCCGTGAGTCAGTAGATGGAAGATCGCCGCCGTGAAACCGCCAGCGCCAAGCGCTAGCATCATGAACCCAAGGTGGCTCATCGTGGAGTAGGCGAGGATGCGCTTGAGATCGGTGCTGACCAGGGCCAGGCTTGCGCCTACCAGCGCGGTGATCAGCCCGATCAGCGCCACCGCGGTCAGGGCGTCACCTGAAGCCTCGAACAGGGGGAACAGTCGCGCCACTAGGAACACGCCGGCCGCCACCATGGTCGCCGCGTGGATCAGCGCGCTGACAGGGGTGGGGCCCTCCATGGCGTCCGGTAGCCAGACGTGCAATGGGAACTGCGCAGACTTGCCCATGGCCCCAAGGAAGATCAGGAGCGCGCTGCCCGTGACCAACAAATTGCTCAGCTCCTGGCCGGGGGCCGGGTGTGAGACCCGCTCCAAGATCTCGAGCGTGTCGAAGGTTCCGGTGTTGACCACCAGCAGGAGGATACCAATGAGCAGCCCGACGTCGCCGATGCGAGTGGTGATAAACGCCTTCTTGGCGGCCTCAGCAGCCGAGCGGCGCTCGTACCAATGTCCGATGAGGAAATAAGAGCAAAGGCCAACCAACTCCCAGGCGAAGTACAGGAGGAGCAGGTTGTCCGCCAGCACCAGCGTCAGCATGGCGGCGGCGAACAGAGAGTGGACGCCAAAGTACCATGGCAACCGCTTGTCTCCTGCCATGTAGCCAAGCGAGTAGATCTGCACCGCCAGGGCGACGAATGTGACTAGGCCCAGCATGATCACGGTCAACGGGTCGACGATGATGCCCAACGCCACGTCGATGCGGCCCGCCGTGAACCATTCTACGGTGAAGTGGTACTGATCTACGCCGTGCTCGAGGAAGTCCTGGAGCACGAACCAGAAGGTCGCGAAGCCGGCCGAGATAGCCAAGACCGACAGGAATCGGCCGCGGTCAGGCAGATTCTCGCGCATGAGTGCGATGACGCCGAAAGCGCCGAACCCATAGATGGGGATGAGCCAGGCCCACTCCATGCCTAAGCTTCCTTGCCTGCGCTCTCCCGAGGAGAGCGCGCGGCGCTGGCGCAAGGATCAGGACTATTGATGATGAAGCGAGTGGTCATGGCTAGCCCCGTAGCACGTCGATCTCGTCTAGGTTGACCGAGCCGTGGGTGCGGAAGAGCCGCAAGATAATCGCCATCGCCAGCGCGACCTCGGCGGCGGCGATGGTGATGACGAAGATGGCGATGACAAGCCCTGTGACGTGGTCTGCACCGCGGTAAGCAGCGAACGCCACGAGGTTCACGTTCACGGCGTTGAGCATCAATTCGACGGCCATGAGCACTAGCACGGCACTGCGGCGGGCCAAGACACCGTACAGGCCCAGGCAGAAAAGCGCAGCGCCCAGCACCTCGAAGTGGAGCAGGGTCACGATCGCTCCTCAGGGCCGCCCGAGCGGGCGATGACGATGGCCCCGACCAGCGCGACCAGCAGCACCAGCGATGCGATCTCGAAAGGCAGAGCCCACTTCTCGAAGAGGACGGTGGCCAGGGTCTCGATGTCCACGCCGGAGCGGTCGACGCTGTTGAACTGACTGGAGTCGCTGACGAAGGCGATGGTCAGCACGGTGAATAGGCCGGCGCTGGCCATCGCCGCGAAGGGCCAGCGCCGGTGCTCACTGGTGAGTTCGAACTCACCCCGGCGGGTCAGCATCAGCGCGAACAGAATGACGATGACAATGGCTCCGCCGTAAATGAGGACCTGCACCAACGCCAGAAAATCAGCGAACAGCAGAACGAACAGCCCCGCGACGCCACCCAACGCGGCCAGGAGCAGCAGTGCGGCATGCACGACGTTACCCGTGGTGACCATACCTACGGATGAGGCTAGGATCACGGCCGCGAGCACATAGAAGATCGCTAGCGTCACTTAGGACTCTGTCCTCTCGGTCTGGTTGGCGCTCGGCTCGGCGTTGGTACTCCGAGCCGTCGCGGTTGCCGCGCGCTTTGC
>CAUYXS010000029.1:0-11347 GCA_963577205.1 Dehalococcoidia bacterium
GCTGTTCGCCGGTTAAAGCGGCACGTGAGCTGGGTTCAGACCGTCGTGAGACAGGTCGGTCTCTATCCGCTGTGGGCGCAGGAAGTTTGAGGGGAGTTCTCCCTAGTACGAGAGGACCGGGAGGAACTGACCTCTGGTGTTCCGGTTGTTCCGCCAGGAGCAGTGCCGGGTAGCTATGTCGGGTGCGGATAAGCGCTGAAAGCATATAAGCGCGAAGCCGTCCCCAAGATGAGACTTCCCATCTCCTAAAGGAGAGTAAGGCCGCAGGGAGACTACCTGCTTGATAGGCCGCACGTGTACGCACGGCAACGTGTTCAGCGAAGCGGTACTAATCGGCCGAGGACTTGACCTAATATTCGCTCTTTCTTGCTCGATATCCCTTGCTAGCGCACAAAGGCACTCTGCCCTTTTACTCAAAGGGAGGGCCGCCCCATCGGCGTGAAATAGAGCAATGGCCCCGACATGTTGGGATTGGAGCCATAGCTCATCGGTGCGGGGTGGAGCAGTGGCAGCTCGTCGGGCTCATAACCCGAAGGTCGTTGGTTCGAGTCCAACCCCCGCTACCAACACTGCAACCGGAAAGGCCCCTCTCATGAGGGGCCTTTTCTTGTACCGCGCAGTCCAACCTACGGCGCGGGCGGCGCCATCGCTAGGAACGCCACCTTCGTTCGCTCCAGCGTGCCGCTTAAGGTCCATGACGGGCGTGATCGCGGCCTTCGGGAACAGGCCAAAAAAGAACTCCGCCAAGACAGTGCCCAGCCCTATTAGGAGCGTAACAGTGAGGACAACCCAGGGGCCAGCAGGGCAGCCTGGCCCCTGGGTTGTCCTCACTGTTACGCTGGCCAACTTTTGCGCCCACGGCCTTAGCGCCGGCCAGAGGGACGAGTACCTGGGGTAGCGGATAGTGCTTCCCTTCGTGACAATCAAGGATCGCATTGCTGCACCGCCGACCGAACCTCCGTTCGTGGGATGCGAAGATGCGGCGGGCACCATCACGGGCTTTGTGCCGGATCAACCAAGCAAGCGGTACCGCCTATGGCCCACGCCGTGGCGGCGGAGCGGCGCTCGGTATATGGTGCGGCGAACCCCGCCGGACGCGTGAACACTATGGCGCACGAACACACCAACCCACTAGGACTGAATCCGCCGCCACTCGGTATGTACACTCACGTGGTCAAGGCCGGGCCGCACGTCTACGTCTCAGGCCAGTTGGCGTTCGATGCCACAGGGAACCTCGTCGGCGGATCCGATGTCGCGGCGCAGTACCGCCAGGTGTGGACCAACGTAACGATCGCCCTCGCCTCCGTGGGCGCGACCGTGGACGACGTGGTCCGGACCACGACCTACATTGTGGGCCAGGACAACGTGCAGGCCGTCCGTGGTGTGCGGCAAGAGGTCAACCCGCAGCCGCCCCCGGCCAGTACGCTTATCGCGGTCGCCGGCCTGGCCAACCCTGCGTGTTTGGTTGAGGTCGATGCCATCGCCATAATCAGGACAGGCGATGGGCGAACGAAAGAGGACACCGCATGAAGGAGCTGCTCGAGCGTATTCAGACCGAGGGCCGGGTGGTCGGCGAGGGGATGCTGAAGGTTGACACCTTCCTCAACCACGGAATGGACGTCGGTCTGATCGAGCGCATCGGCCAGGAGTTCGCCGACCGCTTCGCCGGGGCGGGCGCGACCAAGGTCGTAACGGTCGAAGCCTCCGGCATCGCCCCGGCGCTCTTCACCGCCCGCGCTCTGGGTGTGCCCTTCGTGTTCGCGAAGAAATCGCTGCCCGCCGCGGTCTCCGAAGGCGTCTACTCCAGCCAGATCCAGTCCTTCACTCGCAATAAGGTCTTTGACGTCACTGTCGGACGCCACCTGATCCACCCCGGTGACAGACTACTGATCGTCGATGACTTCTTGGCGCATGGCAGCACCGTCGGCGGGCTTATCGACATCGCGGCGCAGGCCAGCGCCAATATCGTCGGCGCCGGCATCGTGGTCGCCAAGGCTTTCCAAGGCGCCGAGCAGGCGCTGAGTGGCACCGGCATTGATCTGTTCTCCCTAGTGGTCGTCGATCGGATATCGGGCGGACGATACCGACTCCGCAGCCACGACGGCGCCGTGGCCGAGGGCCCCATTGGTGCCAACGGCAGTCTGGAGCCCAGCCAGCAGGCGCAGATGTTCGACCACGCGCTGCTGATGCCAGGGGTGGAGGCGTAAGGCGGGTCGACGGCCGCGCGGCCGAACCAACCTGTTTCCCATGGCACCTTCCGGCGCACCGGTGAGCGATATCGACTGGGACTCTTTCGCCAAAGACCTGGGCTCGGTGCAGCACTCGCGCCAGGTCCGCATCCTTGAGCGTCGGTCGCAGGATTTCTACTGGTTCAGCCCCATCCTGAAGGAAACGCTTGCTGGTGTTCGCGGCGACATCGTCGTGGAGCCGGGCAGCGAAGCCGAGGTCATCCATGTCGTGCGCACTTGTGTGCGGCATAGGGCGCCGCTGACCGTCCGTGGCGCCGGTACCGGCAATTACGGCCAGGCCATGCCCTTGCGTGGCGGTGTCGTGTTGGATACGAGGCGGCTCACCGCGGTGATGGAGGTGGCCGACGGCGTCATCCGTTGCCAGCCAGGGCTGAAGCTCATCGACGCCGAGCGTGCGGCGCTGGAGCGTGGCTATGAGCTGCGTTTGTTTCCTTCCACCAAGCGAACGGCGACCGTCGGCGGTTTTATCGCCGGCGGCAGCTCGGGCATCGGGGCGATCCAGCACGGCTACCTGAGCGACCCCGGCAACGTGCCGAGCCTACGCGTCGTAACCATGGAGCCGGAGCCGGCGGTCGTTGCGTTGCGAGGGCAGGACGTCGGCAGGGTCGCGCACGCCTATGGCACCAACGGCGTCATCACCGAGCTGGAGCTGGCGCTGGCTCCTGCCGTGACCTGGGTGGACGTCATCGTCGCCTTCGACGGCTTCGATCAGGCGTTGCGGTTCGCCCAGGCTCTGGCAGACGACGGTGGCATCGTCACGAAGGAAATAGGCGTCTTCGTGGCATCCATCCCGCCCTACTTCCCGAACGTCGACGTCCCCGCCGGCAGGGACGCGTGCATGCTGATGGTGGCTGAGCCATCGATGCAGGCTCTCGGCTCGCTTGCGGAGTCACTGGCCGGTGAGGTTTGCTACACGAAACGCGACCCCGAGTCGGGCCGTACACGCCCACTGTACGAGTACACGTGGAACCACACGACCCTCCACGCCATCAACGCGGACTCGTCCATCACCTACCTTCAATCGCTCTTCCCGCCTGACGACGGCATCGCGCCGGTCCTAGCGATGCACAAGCACTTCGGCGACGAGGTGCCCATGCACGTGGAGCTCGTGCGCTGGCAGGGCCGAGTTGCCTACGCAGGCCTCCAGCTGGTCCGGTACACCACCCGCGAGCGATTGTATGAGATCGTTCGCTACCACGAGGAGCACGGCGTGACCGTGTTCGACCCGCATACCCACGTGATCGAAGATGGCGGAATGAAGGTGGTTGACCCTCAGCAGCTGGACTTCAAACGCCAGGTCGATCCCCTGGGCCTGATGAACCCCGGGAAGATGCGGGGTTGGTGGGAAGACCAGGCAGTCCCCGGCCGTGACGTCGCGATCTTTCGCTAGGAGAAAGGCACATGGTAACCACACCCCGCCGTTATTGGTGGGACATGACGCGCCCCGAGATGGAGGCGCTGGACACCGATCGCGTCATCGCCGTGCTTCCCGTGGGCGCCGTGGAGTCGCATGGGCCGCACCTGCCCGTGGGCGTCGACGCCATGCTCAACGAGGCGATGCTTAAGCGCGTGTGGGAGTTGGTGCCCGCCGACTTGCCCGTGACGGCGCTGCCGGGCCTGCACGTGGGCATGAGCGAAGAGCACGTCGACTACCCCGGGACCATCATGCTGGAGGCCGAGACGCTGATCAACGTGTGGACTGAGAGCGCTGCGAGCGTGGCACGCGCGGGTGTGCGCAAGCTCGTGCTGCTGAACAGCCACGGTGGACAGGCGGGCGTGGCCGATATCGTCATCCGCAGGCTTCGAATCAAGTACGACATGATGGTCTTCATCCTGCACTGGTTCCGCTTTCCGCCGCCCGCAGGTCTGTTCGGCGAGGACGAGCGCCTGCACGGCATCCACGGCGGCGAGGTCGAGACCTCACTGATGCTCCACGTGCGCCCGGACCTCGTGGACATGAGCAAGGCCGCAGACTTCGTTCCGTTGGGCGCGCGCATGGCCGCCGAGTACGAGCACATTCGCCCCACCGGCTCCGCGGTGTCCTTTGGGTGGAAGACGCAGGACCTGAACCTGGCGGGCGCGGCCGGCAACGCCGCGAACGCCGATGCCGAGCGTGGGCGGCTGACATTCGAGGCCGCGGCCAGGCAAACGGCAGACGTCCTCCAAGAGATTGACCGCCTGCCGCTGAGCACGCTTCAGGAGCGCAGTGGACGCTAGCCCAGAGCGCTTGCTCATCCGCCGTGCCGCGCTGCTGGTCACGGTTGATCCGGAGTTGGGCCACGGTCCGCTCGGCACACTTGAGCATGCCGATGTTCTCATCGACCAGGGGGTCATCGTTGGCGTTGGCCACGACCTAGAAGCTACTGGGGCCACGGTTGTCGATGTTTCAGGCCGCATCGTCATGCCCGGCTTCGTCGACACTCACGACCACCTCTGGCAATCGCTGATCCGCGGTTGCCGGACCGACGGCAACGTGCTGGAATGGCTGAACGACTGCGTGTTCTCCGTCGCGGGAGCCGGCTTGTCGGAGGACGAGGTGCGGGCCGGCGTGCGCCTCAGCACGCTGGGGTTGGTGCACACGGGGGTCACCACCGTCCTAGACTGGTCGCACAGTTTTACCCCGGCCTTCGTGCGAGGCAACCTCGCGGCCCTGGCCGAATCGGGACTGCGCCACGTCTACGGCTACTACGGCAACGAGCGCCCCGAAACGCTCGAAGACATCTCCCGCGTCGCGTCGCTCGTTGGGCCGCAGGGCCTAGTTGGGCTCCACGTCTGCTCACACCCCGACATCACGCAGGTCGCGGCGCTCCGAGGCCTCGCCGAAGTGGCGGCGGGGCTGGGCGCGCGCTTCGGTGTACACCTGCTGGAGGCCGCGGCGCAGCGCGAGGATCGCCCCGTTGAGGCGCTCGTGAAGGCAGGGGCGATGGGGCCAAGCCTCGTGGCCGACCACGCTGTGCACCTAGACGACGACGAGATCGCGGCGCTCGGAGAGGCCGACGCTGCTGTCACCCACAACCCCTTAAGCAACATGCGCTTGGCGTCAGGCATCGCCCCTGTGCCCAAGCTACGAGAGGCCGGCGTCAGGTTGGGCCTCGGCCTCGATGGCGGCACGAACGACGTGCCGGATGCCTTCGCGACCATGCGCGCGGCGGTTGGGCTCCAGCGCGCTCGCTCGCTCGACCCGCAAATTTACCCAGGAACGGCCGACGCGATCCGGCTGGCGACGATGGGCGGCGCCGAAGTGCTGGGCCTGGCAGAGACTATCGGGTCGCTCACGCCGGGCAAGCAGGCTGACCTCATCGTGCTCGATCCCGCATGGCTGGGTTTCGCGCCGCGGTGGGACTGGCCGGGCCAACTAGTGTTCAGCGCCCAGCCGCAAATGGTGGAGTCGGTCTACGTCGGCGGCCGAGCCTTGATGCGGGGCGGGCGGCTCTTGGGGGTCGACGCCGCAGAAGTCACGGCGGCGGCCACTGCCGCGTCCGTGACTCTCCAGCGGCGCATCGGGCGCACGCCGGCCTAGTGCGAACGGTGCGCTAGCCCCGGGCGGCGCGGCGACGGACAGCCACACGACCTCCCTGGCCAGTCTCGCTCGCAGCGCTGCCGCTTTTGCCATCGGTTGCCGTCATAGGCCCATCGCTCTTGATGGCCGCACGCTAGCGCCGTGGACGGTCGCCCCGAAGTTCGCCACGGTTCATCCCTGAGGGTGAACTTCGGGCTACACTGGAACATAAGAAGGGCTCTGGCCGCCTTGGGCCCCGCGAGCCCTTCGCCTATCATGCGGACGCCATGGCGAAGTCAAACCAGCAGCCGGCCGGTAGTCTGAGCGACGAGCAGCGGGCCGAAGTCGCCTCGGCTCGAGCCCAGAATGCACAGACACGGCGCCCTACGGTGCCCGCGCTCGAGGAGCTACTCTACGAGCCGCTTCCCGCGCTCGACCACGGCTTCGTCCGGGTCATCGACTACATGGGCGACGACACTGCCATCGTGCAGGCGGCGCGAGTCTCCTACGGACGCGGGACCAAGCAGGTGCGGCAGGACGCAGGACTGATCCGCTACCTCATGCGTCACTCCCACACGACACCGTTCGAGATGTGCGAGATTAAGCTCCACGTGAAGCTGCCCATCTTCGTCGCGCGTCAGTGGATTCGGCACCGCACAGCGAACGTCAACGAATATTCGGCACGCTATTCGATCCTAGACCGCGAGTTCTACCTGCCTGCACCCGAGCACCTCGCTGCGCAGTCGTCATCCAACCGTCAGGGGCGCGGCGCGGCCCTGGGCGAGGCGGAGGCGCAGCGCGTGATCGAGTTGCTGCGGGATGACGCGGAACGGGCCTACGGCCACTACGAGGAGATGCTGAACGAGACCCAGGCAGGCGAAGTGTTGGACGCCGAGCGCTCTGGCTTGGCGCGGGAGCTGGCCCGCATGAACCTCTCGCTCAGCTTCTACACGCAGTGGTACTGGAAGATCGATCTGCACAATCTGATGCACTTCGTGCAGCTGCGCGCCGACCCCCATGCGCAGTACGAAATACAGGTCTACGCCGACATCCTCGCGAGCATTGTCCAGGCCTGGGTGCCGCTGACATTCGATGCGTTCAACGATTACCGCGTGGGCGGCGCTAGGCTCTCCCGGACCGGGCTCTCGGTGGTGCGCCGCATGCTGGCGGGCGAAAAGGTCGATCAAGCTTCCAGCGGTATGTCGAGGGCTGAATGGGAGGAGCTCATGCAGGCCCTTGACCGCGACATCCTGTCTGGTTGACGGCCCTCCGCAGTGGACCCGTTCTGGGGTTCCTATGGGCTGATCGCGGAGACGGTTTGACCGTGCCTTAGGACACTTGTTACGGTGCCGCCCGCATGCGCTTTTTCCAGCTTATAGTCGATGGCCGCCCCCACGTCGCTGTCGACTATAACGACGGGTGGTTGCGCGACCTCACCAGCGTCCGGGCCTCCGCCCCTTCGACGCTTGCCGACCTGTTTGCGGCGGCCGAGGCGGCGGGTGGAAGAGTCGACCGGCTCGCGGCCAGTATCCTCGCTGAGGCCAACGCCGGGACGTACGAACTGGCGGCCGTTGAGAAGGACATGCGAGCCGGCGAGCGTGGACTGCGCCTGGCGGTGCCGCTGCGCCCCGCGGAAGTGTGGTGCGCCGGTGTCACCTATCGCCGCTCCATGGAGGAGCGCACGGAGGAGAGCCAGACGCCCGACGTATATACACGGGTGTACGGAGCTGAGCGGCCGGAGTTGTTCCTCAAAGACTCCGGCCACCGGGTCGTCGGCCCGTTTGACGATGTCGGCGTGCGCGGCGACGCCGCGTGGAGTGTGCCCGAGCCTGAGCTTGCACTTGTGATCCACGGAGGCCGCATCGCGGGGTACACCATTGGTAACGACGTATCGAGTCGCGATATTGAGGGCGAGAACCCCCTGTATCTTGCCCAGGCTAAGGTCTACGAGCGCTCCTGTGCCATCGGCCCGTGCTTCGTTCCTGCCGAGTCGCTGGCCGACCCGCAGGCACTGTCCATCGCCATGACCATCGAGCGAGCCGGGACGGAGGTCTTCGCCGGGGAGACGGACACGGCGCAGATGGTCCGCACCTGTACGGAACTTTGCTCCTGGCTGGTGCGCCACAATCCCGTACCGGACGGGACCGTGCTGTTCACCGGCACAGGCATCGTGCCGGACGCGGATTTCACGCTCATGCCCGGCGATGTGGTGCGCATCAATATCGACGGTATTGGCACACTTGAGAACGGCGTCCGAGCCGTCTAGCCCGTTCTGAGGCGCGCGCATGATCACGACCATATTTGATGTGCCCACCCCCGCCGACTTCAGCTTCGCCGCGACCGTCCATAGCCATGGATGGCGCGAGTTGCCGCCGTTTCATTACGACGACAACCGCCACATTCTTTCGGTGCCACAACGCCTGCGGAGCGGCACGACGGTGTTACGACTCTCCTCACCAGATGACCAGGAGCTGATCGCCCAAGTGGAATCCGAGGCACCGCTGGGAAGCGGCGATGAGGAGACGCTACGCAGGGTGGTCCGCACGTGCTTTCGGCTGGATCAAGACCTCGGTGAGTTTCGAGGCTTCATCGATGACATTTCGGGGTATGACTGGGTGGCACGGCATAGGCTGGGACGCCTGTTGGTGAGCCCCACCGCGTGGGAGGACCTGGCGAAGACCCTAGCGACAACGAACATGACCTGGAGCGGGACCATATCGATGTGCCGCCGGCTGGTATCCCTGGGAGAGCCGTTCGCCGGTGGGTTCTGTTTCCCGACACCCCAGGAGATCGCGGCGGTGGACCCGGTGCGCCTGGCCGAGGTGACGAAGCTCGGGTACCGCGCGGCCTACCTGCATGAGATGGCCACGAAAATCGCTAGTGGAGATCTGGATGTCGAGGCGTGGCGTGAGGGCGACTTGCCCACTGACGAGCTCTACCGCAAGATCACCGCACTCAAGGGATTCGGGAGCTACGCCGCAGGGAGCATGCTGGGACTCATGGGTAGGTACGAGCGGCTGGCTATAGACTCCATCGTCCGGAGGGTGTTCCGCGATCAAATGAACGGCGGCCGCGAGGCCACGGACAAGGACATAACGGCTCACTACGGCCGCTTTGCGTCATGGGCCGGCTTGGTCATGTGGCTCGACGTGATGCGGGCCAGCCTGGTCCCCTACCTCGAGACGAGGAAACCGCAGAGGCCCTAGGACTCAGACGCGGGACCCGACGTCAGCACCAGCAGCGACGGTAGCACAACGAGCGACGCTGCCAACGCCAAGAAGATCATGATCGCTGTCAGCGTGCCGTAGGACGAGAAGAGGGGCATCGGTGCGAGCCCCATAATGGCGAAGCCGATGATGCTCGACCCCGCCGAAGCCAGGAGCACCGTGCCGGTGCCGGCCGCCGCCCTACCCAGTGCCTCGATCTTGCTACTCGCGCGGCCCAGTTCTTCCCGGTAGCGCTCGGTCATATGGATCGAGTAGTCGATGCCCACGCCGATGGAGAGGGCGCCGATGGTCGCCGTCACGAAATTGAGGGCGAAGCCCGCCAGGTACATAGTGGCGTAGAGCCAGGCGACTACTAGGCCGATGGGGATGACCGTGACCACGGCGTATCGGACCGACCGCATCACGATGGCCAGGGCAATGAGCGCCCCTGCCGCGGCGATGGGGAGCGACGTGCGCAGCGAGTTGGTGGTTGCCGTCAGCTCCGCGTTGCGAGTGAAGGGCGAGCCCGTGAGCCCGACTCGGTTGATGGACGGCTGAGTCGCGAGGGGCTCCAGGTCCCGCCGCAGCGCCCCTTCGGCGGCGATCACCACCTGCTGGTGGCGCGTGCCGGGAATGCCGACCACGATGGTGGCCACGTCATCGGCGGTGGAGAAAGGGTTGTGGTCCAAGACCGTCCCCACGTCCTGCGCCGTGTATACGGTCGTCCCATCGCTTAGCTGGACGCCGTTCACGGCCACATGGTCGAGCACGGCGCGTACCTGCGCACGGGTGTCGGGCAGACCGTCAGCGTCGGCGTCCTCGGCCGGCCCGCCGATGACCTGCGCCGCCACTACGGCGTTGGCCGTGATGCGCCTGACGATGCCGACGACGTTGCGGTCGAAGATGCTGGGCTCGCCGTCGACCTCCTTCCCGACATAAGGATTTTCTCGCAGGCTTTCCATGAACACCCCGATGGCGCGCAGGGCTGCGGGGTCAGAAAGGTCGCCTCGGATGTAGATCGTTCCACCCTCTCCGCTGCGCTCGGCGATATGCTCGTCGACCTTGTCCAGGCTGACCACGAAGTCGGAGTCGCTTATGAAGAAGTCCTTGACGTCGAGTGTCGCTTCGAGCTGGAACGCCAGCACGACACTTCCGATGGTCAAAGCCAACGTCGCGGCGAGGGTGAGCAGGGGACGACGGGCCAGCGAGATGACGAGTGCGGGTACCGGGCCGGATGGAGTGACGTGGCTGTGGTGGTCGCCGGAGTCCAACGTCGGGCCGGACCGCCTGGAGCGGCGCAGGCCCACGACGAGTGGGAGCCCGACGAAGCACACTGCGACGCCAGCTAGCACACCGGCGCCGGCGGCCTCGCTGAGCGCGACGATCAGAATGACGCTGGTGGCCGCGCCAACGACGACACCAACACCCGCGCCGGTCGCCGCCACCCGCGAGCGGGCAGTGCCCCCCCCGCGGCCGAGGCCTGCCCGCTCGATGCGCATCACGCCCAGCGGCACGACGATGCCCAGCACGACGAACGCCGAGGCGACGGCGATGCCCGCGGCGATGCCGAAATGGACCACCGCCTCGATGCCCGAGGGCACATTGGAGAGAAAGGCGATGCCATCGCTAAGCATGGCCAGCGTCAGCGCGCCGAGGACCCCGGTGAAGCCGGTGCGCAGCGCTAGGTCCGGATCGCTTCCTCGCTGTCGCTCCTCCCGGTAGCGGCACACCGCATGGAGCGCGAAGTCCACGCCCAGCGAGACCATAGCTATGGGCACGATGAAGTCGATGATGAGGCCGCCCTTGATGCCCACAAGCTCCGTGATGCCCTTCAGCCACAGCATGAGCACGCCGATGCCCACGGCGGTTAGCGCCGTCGCCCAATAAGAGCGTAGCGCCAGGCTGACGACCCCCAAGGCCGCCACGACGGTGAGCATGATGAACACGCCCGCGGTCGTCCCTTCCTCCTCGGCCTCTAGGTTCTGGTCGATGGCGATGCCCCAGAGCCGGTAGTGGGTCTGCGTTCCCCGCATCACCTTCTGCACCCTGCGGGAGAAGTGTTCCTTGTTGAGCGTCGCCTCGTCACCGGCCAGCCCGCCGACGCTGCCAGCCGTGCCACCGCCGAGCGCCGCGTTGTCGGCCAGGACGACGAAGATAAGCGCGGGTGAAGTCCAATAGTCGACCTCGCGGCTCAGGACTACCCGCCGCTCACTCACCGCCTTAGCGGACAAAGAGTCCGCCAGTTCGGCGGTCAGCGGGCTGAGCAGGAGCTGTGCGACCGCGAACTTCACCTGCGCGTCGGAGGCGTGCTCCAGGTCAGTGCCGAGGCTCGGGTGCAGCCCCAGCATGCGGTCGACGGCGTTCGCGAGCGTCGTGACTCCGTGATAGGCAGC